>CAVIEK010000047.1:0-16362 GCA_963641805.1 Bacteroides fragilis | reverse complement strand
GTACAGGTCCCCACTGTGAGCGGCCTGAATCTGCTTTTCGGCCCCGCAGTGTCGCAGGGCTATTCTTCGGTCACAGTCAATGGCCGCACCACAAGCAGCACCACCGAGGAATATACCATGACCTACATGGCCAAAACTCCAGGCACCTACCGCATAGGATCAGCATCGATCACAGTGGGTGGACGGCGCATGACCACTCGCCCGCTTACTGTTAAGGTCGTGGGGCAGGGCCAGTCGACTGCGCCGTCACGCCAAGTCGTTCCGCAGGGGGCTTCTTCGGGAATGCCCTCACTCAGCAACCCCATGACGCAGTCGGCCGGTAGTGAGGTGAAGGGTAACGACCTCTTTGTGCGCATCACCATGTCGAAGCCACAGGTCTATGAGCAGGAGGCTGTGGTGTGCACCATCAAGCTCTACACCAAGTATCAGGTGTCGTCGTTTATGCCCACCAAGCAGCCGTCGTTCAACGGATTCCTCATCGAGGAGCTGCCGTTGTCTCCCACCCTTAACAAGGTGGAGCGTGTCGATGGACAAAACTATATGGTGGCCGAGCTCAAGAAGTGCATTCTCTATCCTCAACAGTCGGGACAGCTCTCCATCACATCGGGCAACTATGACGTGACCGTGGTGCAGTTCGATACCTTCCACACCCAATGGGGCAGTGTGTCGCAGCCAGTAGAGAAGAAACTTCAGGTGAAGAGCAACCAGGCTACCGTTAAAATCGACCCGCTGCCGCAACCCCGTCCGGCCAACTTCAGCGGCGCGGTGGGCGATTTCACCATCACGTCATCGGTCAATCCACAATTGCTCAAGACTTATGCTCCCGCAACCTATAGTCTGATTGTGAGCGGCACAGGCAACTTGAAGTACATCAAGGGACCTGATGTGAAGTTTCCCTCGCAGTTTGACACCTATGACCCGCAAAGTAAGATATCAGTATCGCCCAACGGCTCTAACGTGAGCGGTACAGTCAAGTTCGATTATATGTTTATCCCGCAGTTTGTGGGCAACTTTGACATTCCGGGCTTCGACTTCGTCTATTTCAACACCAAGACGCGCTCCTATCAGACGTTGCACGTGCCCGGTCACAAACTTAGCGTTGCCAAGGGCAGTGGCAAGCCTTCGAGCCACTACAAGCTGCAGAATGCCGATATCCACAAGCCTTTTGAAGCCTCTGAGCTCAATCTCAATCACAGCCACTCTTACTATGTGACCTCGGTAGCCTATTGGATCTGTTTCCTGCTGCCGCTTGCGGCGTTCATGGTAGCCCTATTCCTCTACCGCAAGATGTTGCGTGAGCATAGAAACGTGTCGCTGATGCGCACCCGCCGGGCAAGCAAGGTGGCACAACGCAGGCTCAAAGCGGCACGCCTCTTTATGGGCAAGGACGACCGTAACGGATTCTATGCCGAGCTTCTGAATGCCTTGTGGGGATACTTGAGCGACAAGCTTGGCATACCGGTCTCAGAGTTGAGCAAGGACAATATCCAATCCGAATTGGCCCGCTATGGTGTGAGCCCAGCTCTCTCCGACCGTGTGCTCGGTCTGCTCGACAAGTGCGAGTTTGCCCAGTATGCCCCTGAGCTTGCCAGTCGCGATATGCAGCCGGTGCTTCAGGAAGCCGCCGAGGTGATGGACTCGCTCGAAAGCGTGAAACCTGTCAAACAGTAACATAACATTCTCTCAACCATACTGATATGAAACAGTTAGCAATAATCATCATAGCACTGCTCTTTCCGTGGGGCTCAATGGCGGCTGCCGGCAATGCGGCTGCCGAGGCCGGCGAGGCCTATGCCAAGCAAGACTACAACCGAGCCTTGACCCTGTATGAGCAGGTGGCCAAGACCGACGGGGTGTCAAGCGAACTTTACTATAACATTGCCAACACTTATTACAGACTCAAAGAACGGAGCAAGGCTATAATATATTATGAGCGTGCATTGAAACTCGACCCGTCGAACTCGCGGGCGCGTGCCGATTTGGAATTTGTGCGAGAGAAGGCACAAATCAGCGATGATGCCAACTCCTCGTTTGTGGGCAGCCTCTTGTCGTCGGCAGTGAGTCACACGTCGAGCAACACCTGGGCCGTGATTGGTATTGCGGCTTTCCTGCTCGCGCTTGCGCTTGCAGGTGTGTATGTGGCCGCACAGTCTGTGCCGGTGCGCAAGGTAGGCTTCTTCGGCTCCGGCCTTATGCTTGTGGTCACGGCATTTGCCGTGGGCTGCGCCATCTACATGCACAGCCGCTCATCGAGTCACGACACGGCAATTATCACCGCCCAACAGGTCGCGCTCAGTAAGGCGCCACGCCAGCCCAAAGGGTCCAGCGAGATAGCTTTCCGTCTCAAGGAAGGATGCAAGGTCACACTCACCGATTCGGTGAAGGTGCGCAACGGCCTGGTGACCGACAAGTGGTATAATGTGGAGACTGCCGACTCGCGCCAAGCTTGGATCAACGCCAAAAATCTCACTGTAATTTAATCACTACCCCATACAAGAAATGATTGACCTTCTGCAACAAATCGATGCATCGGCTCTGTGCGCCATCAATGGTGCCCATTGTACATATACCGACAGCCTGATGTGGCTCATTTCGGGAAAGTTCGCGTGGATACCCATGATCATCGTCCTCTTGTGGGTGGTGTGGAGGCAAGGCTGGCGCAAGGCCCTCCTGTTGTTGCTCGCAGTGGCACTGACCATAGCGCTGGCCGACCAAGTGTCGTCATCGGTCATAAAACCGCTTGTACAGCGCCTGCGTCCGTCACACAACCCCGCAATCGAATCGTCGCTGCATATCATCCGCGACTATCGCGGCGGTATGTACGGCTTCGTGTCGAGCCATGCGGCCAATGCATTCGGTGTGGCCGTGCTCTTGGCGCTTATCTCCCGCCGCCGCAGCGTGGCGGCAGCGTTTGCCTTTTGGGCTTCGCTGGTGTGCTACAGCCGCATGTATGAGGGCGTGCATTATCCTGGCGACATATTGTGCGGCGCATTGGTGGGTGTGGCCGCGGCATATGCCGTGTGGATGCTCTATCGCCGTGCCCATGCAAGGATTCTTGGCTCAGAGCCTGTCCCTATGGCCGAAATCGAGGCAAAAGCACTCGCTTTTGCCGTCTTGTTTAACTTGTTGATATTGGCTATTGTAGCATTTTTTTATAAAATTTAGTTGGAAAATCATTACCGCAAATTTGGCTAAGTCGAAGTTAATGCCTAAATTTATGGCATATTATTAATCCCATTTTATTAAACTTAAAAACAGAATATTATCATGCCCAAGACAATTTCATTCAACGAGCTCCGTCGCATCAAGGACAGCTTGCCAGAGGGGTCAACCCATGTGATTGCTGATAAGTTGAACGTAACCGTTCAAACAGTGAGAAATTATTTTGGTGGATCAAACTATGACTTTGGTTCCCACATGGGCGTACACATTGAACCCGGTCCCGACGGAGGAATTGTGATTCTTGACGACACCAAAATTCTTGATATGGCGCTCGACATTCTCGAGCAGGCAAAAAAGAAAAAGGAACAGCCTAAAGAAGAGGTCTGACTCGGAAATTCCGACAATCGACCATACAATTCAAGCTGACAAGAGATTTTCGACGCGGAAGTCGGGAGTGATGCACCCCAACGGGCTGTAATGCTTTCCTTTCCGCGTCGGTTCTTTTATTACCGGGACCCATCGTTCCGCATGACACACCCGAATGCGGTGTGTAACAAGCAATAAAAAACAACCGATCAATAATTTATATGGCTAACAACAAAAACAACGACCCCGACAGGCTCATCACGCTTGCCATCCACACCTACGACCGCGCATTGATGCTCAAAAACCGTTTGGCCGAAGCTGGAATCACTGCCGTGCTGCACAATGTGAACCTGCAAGAGCAGGTCCCGGCATCGGGAGTGAGGGTGCGCATCCTTGAGCGTGATCTCCCGCTGGCACTGAAAGTGGTTGAGAGTGTTGCCGAACAGTCTCGACAGCCACGCGTGGGGTGTGTGCTCATTCCGGTCGACTTCAGTGACTATTCGCGCAAGGCTTGTAAGGTGGGCTTTGAATATGCCCGTAAAATAGGCGGGTCTGTGATATTGCTGCATGCCTACATCAGCGAGCGGCACCGTTTTATGATGCCGCTGGCACCTGGTGACAGCACCGATGAGCGGCAGATGCGTGTCATGGCTCGGCAGCGCATGGCTCAGTTTGTGGCCGATGTGCGTGCGCGCATTGCCGACGGTCAGTTGCCGCAAGTGGGGGTGGAGTCGGAAGTGACCGAGGGTATCCCCGAGGAGTGCATACTCAGCTGCGCCAGCAAAAACGATGTGGTGCTTATCGTGATGGGAACACGTGGCGCCAACCAGAAGCAGCACAACACGCTCGGAAGCGTCACGGCCGAGGTGCTCGATGCCTGCAGCTTCCCCATTTTCACCGTTCCTGAGAATATTACGCTCAGCCACATCACGGCAATCAAGCATGTGGCTTTCTTCAGCAATCTCATTCAGCAAGACCTGATCTCGTTCGACATCTTCACAAGGCTCTTTTCGGGCAATGAGATGCAAGTGACCATTATTCCGGTTGTCGACAAGAAGGATACCAATTATGTCGACAAGTCGATGCGTGAGCTAACGGCCTACTGTAAGGCTCACTATAGCGACTGCAACTTCAAGACCAAGCGGCTGAGCCGTCAGCGGTTCATCGACCAATTCCAGCAATATGTGGTCGACAACCACATCGACCTTATCGTGGTCCCAAACAAGAAAAAGAATATATTCACACGCCTGTTCAACCCCAGCATAGCGCACAGGGTGCTCTTCCAGAGCGATACTCCCATGCTCGTGGTGCCCGTGTGACGCACCCATAGATATTGGGCAACAGAGCTGTTCAGGAACGTTTACAAGCAATTTTCAGATATGTCAAAAAAGGAATATGCCGCACGCAATGCACAGTGGCTTATCGACAAGGCCGCAGAGCCGGGTGTGAATCCAATAGGAGGCGGTGTGCTTTGTCGTGTCATGGCGAGCGGCAAAGCCGATGCTCCACAACCCAATCGGGGTAGTGTGGTGGTGGTCCGCTATTCGGGGCGCACTGTCGACGGCCACGTGTTCGATTCGAGCGATACTCACCCTGTCGCACCGGCCTTGCGGCTGCGCGACCTAATAGAGGGGTGGGTGATAGCCCTCACCCAAATGCGTGTGGGCGACAAGTGGGAAATCTATATCCCTGCCGATAAGGGTTATGGCAAACGCTCACAATCTGGTATCCCCGGCAACTCCACACTGGTGTTTGTGATTGAGCTGCTGGGCGTGGGGTGATGTCTTGTGCTTGTTGGCCAAGTGCTGGTCAGTGCGGGCTTGCCAGTTGAATAACAATCCACACAAAGCCCAATATGGCACAGAATAGCGCAATCATCATCAGTTGGCGTCGCACTTGTTTGCGCTCTGGCTTCACAAATTGTGCATAGGCCAGCGTGAAGGCAGCCATGAAAAGGAAGAAATCGTCGGTTAGCCCAATGATGCCGCTGTCCTTAAGATCCCAGCGGACCACGGTGTAGGCGATGGCTGCAATTACAGCGGCAATGCCGCCGATGCGTTTCAGTGTAGTATTCATCGGATTATAGTGGCGTTATTTCAGTGGCAACACCTCAATCCAATATCCGTCGGGGTCTTCCACAAAATAAAGTCCCATCTTTTCATTCTCGTAGCACACGCAGCCCATCGACTTGTGGTACTCGCGCCACGCGCCGTAATCGCCGGCCACGCGCAGGCATAGGTGAAATTCACATTCTCCCAGGTCATATTTTTGCGGATGGTCGCGCAAGCAGGTCAGCTCAAGCAGAAAATCACTGTCGTTGTCGGTCAGGTAGACGAGTGTGAACGAGCCGTCGGCAGCCTCCTTGCGGTGGTGCTCGGTCAGGCCGAAAGCCTTGCTGTAGAACTCAATGCTCCTGTCGAGGTTACTCACATTAAAGTTGAAATGGTCGAAACGTGCTTTTAATTCCATATCTGTCGTTGTTAGTGTATAGTGTCGTTGGTTACTTAACGGAAAACTGCCGTCACTTATTATCTGCCGACGGGGTCATGTCGGTCAGGTCGAGTGTCGTGCCCTGTGGCACGTAGTGGCACTCGCCGTGCGACGGGTTGCGGTAGAGTTGCGTCTGCAAGGCTTCGCGGTCGCGCCCCCACATATGCATCGGCACGAAGTGGTCGACGCGCACGGCTTGCAGCAGCTCCCGAGCTCCGCGTGCGAAGTCGGTGCCCATGTTCGGGTCGATGGGAAACATGGCTAGGTTGATGTGCGGGTCTCTTGCCGCAATGGTGCGCAGTATGGCGCGGAAGTCACCGTCGGCCTTCTTGATTTCTTGAGGGGTGCTATCGTCGCTCCAGTGCCAGTCGTTGAGGTCGCCGGCATGCAGCACCTTGATGTCTCCGGGCAGCGTGAGCAGGTAGCTCACGCCTATGTCGGTCGAGCCGAAGCTATGCACTGCTATGCCACTTTGGCTGCAGCTGTAATCTTCGTCATGGTGCATGAATGTGACTGGCAGCGACTCAATGTCGATACCGTTGGATCGTCTGAGTTTGCGTCTGCTCTCGGCCGACAGTATGAAGCGTTCCACCTTGCCGGTAGACTGCCACTTGAAGATGTCGGGATTAAGGTGGTCGGCATGGCTGTGCGACACCATCACCACCAGCCGCCCGGCTCGCGCTATTATAGCGTCGGCCACGTGGCAGTCGTCGGTGTAGTAGTCGAAGATTACAGTGGCCGTGGGGGTCTCAAGGGCAAACCCGCTGTGCCCTATGCAAGTCAGTCGCATAGTTGTTTCCATCCTTGTCTGAAATATTCTTGCGCATAGTCTTTGCCGCGCACCACAGTGCCGTTCCATATCACAATGTCGATGTCGATTGGCACGATGCCAAGGGCTCGGGCTGCTGTGTCGCGCCCGTTCTCAATCTCATAAGCCTTGAAAATGCGGTTGGCCGCGTCAATGTCGCCACGGCATTCGCCGCATGCCACGGCATTCGCATAGTCTCCGCTTTTACCGTTGAGTGCGGCTGTCGTATACACGCTCGAGTGCCGGCAGTTGTCCAGTATCGATGCAAGCCACTCGAGGCACTTTGCCACTTGCTCGTCGCGGTTGTCGCTGTTGCTGCCTATGCTCAGTGTAATGCTGTTGGTCATTTCTTTCAGTCTTGTTTCACTCCTTTCATTGACAGTGAGATGCGCTTGCGCTCGAGGTCGACCGACTTCACGCGCACCCTCACCGGCTGGCTCACGTGCACCACACGCTCAGGATTATTCACTCTCCTGTCGGCCATCTCGCTCACATGCACCAGTCCGTTCTCGTGTATGCCTATGTCCACGAATGCGCCGAATTGTGTCACGTTGGTCACTATTCCGTTCAGCTCCATCCCTGCACGCAGGTCTTTGATGTCGCGCACATCATCGTCAAACTCCACCACCTGCACCTTGTCGCGCGGGTCACGTCCCGGTTTCTCAAGCTCCTTCATGATGTCGAGCAGTGTGGGCTCGCCCACCTCGTCGCTCACATAGTGCTGAATGTCTATTTTCTTGCGCTGCTCTTTGTCCTTTATCAGTTGCTCGATGCTGCACCCGCAGTCATGTGCCATCTGCTCCACAAGGGCATAGCGCTCGGGATGCACGGCCGAGTTGTCGAGCGGATTGTCGCTGCCTGGCACGCGCAGAAACCCCGCGGACTGGGTGAATGTCTTTGCTCCCATCTTGGGCACCTTCATGAGCTCTTGGCGCGACTTGAATGCGCCGTTTTGGGCTCTGTAGTCGACTATGTTCTGAGCCAATGCCGGCCCGAGGCCCGACACGTAGGTGAGCAACTCGCGCGAAGCGGTGTTCACGTTCACTCCCACACTGTTGACGCAACTCTCAACGGTGAAGCTTAGGGCATCTTTCAACTTGCCTTGGTCCACGTCGTGCTGGTATTGTCCCACACCTATCGACTTCGGGTCTATTTTCACAAGTTCGGCAAGCGGGTCGAGCAGGCGTCGGCCAATCGACACTGCGCCACGCACGGTCACATCCTGGTCGGGAAACTCCTCGCGGGCAATCTGCGATGCCGAGTATATCGACGCACCGTTCTCGCTCACCACATGCACATTCACCGTGCGCCCGTGCTTTATGCGTTTCAGGAACCGCTCGGTCTCGCGACTTGCCGTGCCGTTGCCCAAGGCAATGGCATCGATGTGGTACTGGTCTACCAGTTGCCTCACCGTCGCCTCGGATCCTTCCTCGTCATAGTGCGGGGCGGTGGGGTAGATGACCGTGTGCTCAAGCAGGTTGCCTTGTTCGTCGAGGCACACCACCTTGCAACCGGTGCGGAACCCAGGATCGACTGCCATGATGCGCTTGCGGCCAAGTGGCGGCGCGAAGAGCAGCTGGCGTGCGTTTTGGGCAAACACCTCGATGGCCGCATCGTCGGCCTTGCCTTTCGACAGGGCGGCAAACTCGGTCTCGATAGTAGGCTTTATGAGCCTCTTGTAGCTGTCGGCAGCGGCATCCTCGACCATTGCCGAAGCCTCACCTTTTCCTTTGACCACAATGCGGCAAATGTTGTCGGTGGCACGGTCGTCGTTGATGTCTATGCTCACTTTGAGGTAGCCCTCTTTTTCGCCTCGGCGCATCGCAAGCAGCTGGTGCGATGACACGCGTCCCAACGGTTGCTGGTATTCGTAGTAGTTCTCGTAGTTGCGCCCTTCAATCTCCTTGCCTTTCACATAGCTCGACTTTAGCACGGCGTTGTGGCGGAATGCCCGTCGCACCGAGTTGCGCACAGCTCCGTTCTCGCTTATCCATTCGGCAATGATGTCCTTGGCTCCGTCAATGGCCTCATCGGCGGTCTTCACCTGCTCGCCGTCGACCCACTTGACGGCCCGGCTTTCAATGTCGCCGCTGCGCTGCGACATTATTATCTTGGCCAGGGGCTCAAGTCCGCGCTGTCTGGCCGCTTCGGCTCGTGTGCGTCGTTTGGGCTTGTAGGGCAGATATATGTCTTCGAGGGTTGTCGCGTCCCAGCAGTCCATAATGCGGGCCGACAGCTCGGGCGTGAGTTTCTCCTGTCCCTCGATTGTCTTCAGTATGGTGGCTTTGCGCTTTTGCAGGTCTTGATAGTATTTCAGTCTCATGTCAATCGACTGTATTTCCAGCTCGTTCATTCCCCCGGTGGCTTCTTTGCGGTAGCGGCTGATGAATGGGATTGAGTTGTCGTCTTTCAGCAGGCTCACGGTGTTGTGCACCGGGTCAATGGGCAGGTTGAGCTCCTGTGATATCAGTGTAGAAATCTTGTCGGCCATGTGAATAGCTCCTTTCTGTTCGTTTTTTTTGAGGTTGTATATTAGGGTAGTGGGGTTCTCTTTTTATGGATGATTGGCTGCTGCTTTTGTGCTTTCAAGCGTGATGACGGTGATTTCGGGGGTGGCTCCTATGCGCATGGGCATACCCACCATGCCGAGTCCGATGTTGACGTATAGCGACTGGTCGCCATCATCGTAGCGGCCACCCCATTCCCGGTAGCGCAGGCATGCGGGCGACAGGCGGTGTCCCATCACGGTCAGCATTATCTGCATTGCGTGGGTGTGCCCCGACAGTGTGAGGTCGACCGGTGTCTTGCCGGCCACATCTGCACGCCACTCATAGGGGTTGTGTTGCAGCAGAATCTTGAAGCGGCCGTTGCTCAGGTCGTTGTGGGTGGCGCTCAGGCTCCCGTAGGTGGGAAATGGCGGGTCGCCGAAATTCTCGGCTCCTATCACGTCGATGGTGTCACTGCCTATGCCTATGGCGGCGGTCTCGTTTTTGAGCAGTCGCCATCCCACGCTGTGCTCGAAGTCGACCAAAGCCTTGCGGTCGGCTATCTTCTGTCTCTCGGTGGGCCAGGTGCTATAGTCGTCATAGTCATGGTTGCCGAGTATGCTCAGCACCCCGTAGGGGGCATGTAGGCTGGCAAGCAAGTGGCGGAACGGCTCGGCCTCGCTTGTGCGGCGGCTCACCAGGTCGCCGGTGAAGCACACCATATCTGGATTGAGGGCATTCACCGAGTCAACGAATGTCTTTACGGCCGATGTGTCGGTGCCGTAGGTGCCGAGGTGAAGGTCGCTGATTTGCACAATGCGGAAGCCGTTGAACTTCGCTGGCAGTTTGGCCGATTTCACGGTCACTCGTTCCACGTTCACCTTGTGTGGGGTAATGAGCGCTCCCCACCACATGGCCACCAGTAGCGCAAGTCCGGCTGCCGCTGCTATGGCATGCGTCGCCTTGCGGGCGGTGCTTTGGCGGCACAGCCTTCCGGCCTGCCACAACAGCACGGTCACGAAGCGTGGAATGCAGAGCCCCATATAGGTGTAGAGCATCCACATGAGGGTCACAAAGGTGTGGTTGGACACCGTGCGTGCCGGAATCGATAGTGCTGTGACTATGAGAGCGAGCATTGCCGTGGCTGCCACCGTGTGCAGCGTGCGCAAGGTTCTGCAGTGCTTCCCCGCCTTTTTGAGCCATTGCCAAATGGCCACATCGATGCCCAGGTTGATTATGATGATTGCGATCATCGGTATCCATTGCATTCTCATTGTTACTGTCGTGTGTTGTAGGGTGGTCGTTGTCGCTTTTTATGTGAAGCGGCGGGGCGTTGGCCCCGCCGCGGTATGTGTGGTGTCTTGTGGGGTCATTTGAGTGCCTCAAGCTGGTTGGTCAGCGGGTTGGAATACATCTCAAGCATCTTTTTGAACATGTAGTTGCGGTCAAGCTCGTTGAGCTGTAGTCCCGACTTGTCGATCTGGCTGTTCAGATAGTCGGTGAATGCCGATTTCTCCTCAGCGCTGTATTGCTCGGCAAAGTCCTGGTTGTCAAATAGCATGTCGTGGGCCATATAGCTGGTCTTGAATATCTTGTAGTGGGTGTGGATGGTGCGGTCAATCACCTGGCACACCACACGCACAGTGAGCAGCTTGTCTAGGTCGGCGGGAATCTTGTCGAGCTCATCGTTGATGCATGGCGAGAAGGAGTAGTGGATGTGGCCTTTGTAGCCCATGATGCCCGTCTTCATGCTCAGCAAGTCGTCTTCTTGGCTTTTCTTGTAGTTGGGGTTCTTGCTCTTGAGCAGGAATTCTTTTGCCTTAAGGTAGTCGTTGGGATCATACTCGTAACTGATGGCAATCGGGGCAAGATTCAGTTCCTTGATGCTTTCCACAAAACTCTTGCTGCGGTCACCATACGACAACATCTTCAGCAGGCTCTCCTGGGTGCGGTCGTTGCTGTCCTTGCAGCGTCCTTCCCGCTGGGCAATCCACACCGAGTTCTTCTTTTGGGTGATTACGTAGCGTATGTAGCCCGACAGTTGCAGGGCGGCTGCCATAGTCTGCAGGCGGCCGAGGTTGCGCTTCACAATGAAGCACTTGTTGAGCCGCACAAGTTTGTTGATCCAGTCATAGATGAGCAGGTTGTTTCCTATGGCTATCTCTACGGTGTTGTATCCGTTGGCCACCAGGTTGTAGCTCAGAAGAGCCGAGTCGAGTACAATGTCGCGGTGGTTGGTGATGTGCACATAGGGCACGTCTTTCTTTATGTCCTCGAATCCGCTCACGGTGAGTCCTTTCGATGTGCGGGCGAGCAGACCGTCGATAAACGGTTTCATCACTTTCATCTGCAAGTCGTGCTTTGAGTTTAGCGATTGCAGGGTGTCGACAATCTGTTGATAGTTGAGTTCAGGTAGTACCAGTTTAAGAATGTGCTTGAACGCCGGTTCCTGAATCAGAATCGACATCTCGTTGTGGAAGTCTTTGTCTGAAATCGGGCAGATATCAGCGTATTCTGCCGGAATTGTTAAATTTTTGTCCTCCATAATGTTGGTCGGTTAATAGAATTATTATCAGTTTTTGTGACGGCTCTCGGCGCATCGTTGCCGCCGGGGGCATATCCATCCCAAAGTTAGGTAAAAAATATGCCATTGCCCAACTTTTTAGCCAATAATAACCCTGCCTCCGGGTTTATGTGCCGAAAAGTCAGCAAAAATCACGATTCTTCCAAGTTGAAAACATAAATTCACACAATGCGGATGCCCGGTGTCTTGTGATGTCTCATTTGGCGCTTTGGGCAAAGTCTTCCCACTTTTTTATGAGGGCAGTCATGTCGGCCGGTATCTCGCTGTTGAAGTCCATCTGCTGGTGTGTGACGGGGTGCACGAAGCCCAGCGTCTTGGCGTGCAGTGCCTGGCGCGGACAGGTCTTGAAGCAATTCTGCACGAATTGCATGTAGTGGGCCGACGTGTTGCCGCGCAGCACCTTGTCGCCTCCGTAGCGGGCATCGTTGAACAGCGGATGCCCTATGTGGCGCATGTGCACGCGTATCTGGTGGGTGCGGCCCGTCTCGAGCACGCATTGTACCACTGCCACATGGCGCAGGTTCTCTATTGTGTGGTAGTGTGTCACGGCATGCTTGCCATGGTCGCCGTCGGGGAACACGGCCATCTGCAGCCTGTCGCGTAGGCTGCGGCCAATGTTGCCCTCCACTGTGCCGTCGGGCTCTTTCATCTCGCCCCACACCACGGCCACATACTGCCGCTTTGTGGTCTTGTTGAAGAACTGTAGCCCGAGCGATGTCTTGGCGCGTGGTGTCTTGGCCACCACCAGCAGGCCCGACGTGTCCTTGTCGATGCGGTGCACGAGCCCCATGCGGGGGTCGGTCACGTCATAGTCGGGGTTGTCTTTGAAGTGCCAGGCGAGGGCGTTGACAAGGGTGCCGTCGTAGTTGCCGTGCCCAGGGTGTACCACCATACCGGCTGGCTTGTTGACTACCAGCAGCTCGCTGTCCTCATACACTATGTCGAGCGGTATGTCTTGTGCGATTATCTCGTTCTCATAGCGCGGACGGTCCATCACTATGCTTATCACATCGTCGGGATGCACGCGGTAGTTCGACTTCACTGCACGGCCGTTCACGCGGATGCACTGGGCCTCGGCGGCGTTCTGTATGCGGTTGCGCGAAGTGCCCTTGATGCGCTCGACAAGATATTTGTCGATGCGCAGCAGCACTTGTCCCTTTTCGACCACAAAGTGGTAGTGCTCCCAGTAGTCACGTCCGTTCTCGCTGAAGTCAGGGTCGCTGAAGTCGTTCTGTATCTCTATGTTGCCGGCAGAGGTTTCTTGATTGTCGCCTCCTGTGGTGATTTCTTCGTCGATAGTAGTCATAATGCAGTGTGGATAGGGGGTGGGCTTATTCATGAAGGCTCGGCACGGGTTCCGGTTCCGACTGACGGTTCGCCTCTGCCTTTTCACGCTCACGGGCTTCTTTTTGGGCTTTGAGCCGCTGAACTTCCTGCAATGAGTCGAGCGTCGATTCGGGCAACACTTGTGTCGGGTCAAGATCTTCCTCTCCGTTGCCCACGCTGAGGCGAATCATGGAGTTGACCGAGATGCGTGTGCCGGGTTTCACCTGACGGCCGTTGACGTTCACAGCGAGTATCAGTCCCTCGTAGGGCGATGGCACGGTGTCGACGCCCACATTCTTGAACCCCAGTGACTTGAGCATCGACAAACCTTGCCGCACCGAAATTTCGGTGAGCACAGGCAGTGCCACTGCGCGTGGATAGAATGAGTTGATGTTCAGGTAGATGGTGCGTAATGCTTTCACATAGCTCCCGGCTTTGGGGTCTTGCGACAACACTGTCCCCGGCTTAATGGTCTCGTTGAATGTGGAGTCGCTGATTTCCCATTTGAATCCGGCCTCTTCAAGAGCTTCGACTGCTTGGTCGAGTGTCATGTTGCACACGTTGGGCACTTTCTTTTCCTGTCCGTGCGCGGTGAACACGTCGATAAGCATCAGCGCTGCATAGCAGATGGCGCAGAATGTGATGAAAATGAGCAGGGCGTTGTATATTATGGGGTGTTTGCCCTTGAACTCGATGAAAAAGCTGTTTTTCATTTCTCGGGAGAATGTGAGTTGTTAGTAATAATCAGCAAAGATAGCATTTTGCGGTCAAAGTGCCAAAATGCTATCTTTGCTGTCATCCGTGGCAGGCACACGGGAGCGGCAGCCACTTACCCGTGGGGCGGGCGTGGCTGCCGCTGTGGTTCTTGTAGGCGTGGCTGCCGCTCACTCGGCATGATGGCTCGCCGCGTGGGCTTGGACATCGGCGTCGATGGCTGCCATGGTGGTCAGGTTCACGATGTCGCGCACCGGGGCGTCGGCCGAGATAAACTCAATGGGCTTGGCCAGACCTATCTGAATAGGGCCTATCACCTCGGCCGTACCCATCTGCAGAAGCATTTGGTATACGATGTTGGCCGAGCTCAGGTTTGGAAACACAAGCGTGTTCACGTCTTTTCCCTTGAGTGTGCTGAATGGGTAGGTGGTGTCGCGAAGCTTGCGGTTGAGCGCATATTGCACCTGCATCTCGCCGTCGATGGTGATGCCGGGGTAGTCGCGGTGCAGCGTCTCCACCGCTTTGTGCACCTCAAGCGGATTCCCCTTCTTGCTGCTGCCGAAGTTGCTGTATGACACCATGGCCATCACCGGGTAGTGGGCATAGTTACGCACGGCCTCATGGGTGAGGCGTGCAATGTCGACAAGGGCGTCGGTATCGTTGTTGTGGTTGATCGATGTGTCGGCCATGAAAAACACGCCCTGCTTGGTGTTGAGTATGTGCATTGTGGCAAAATGGTTGAATCCTGGCTTGATGCCTATGACCTCCTTTGCGATGTGTACAGCCTCGCCGCCACCGGCATAGGTCCCGGTAATGAGGGCATCGGCCTCACCGTTCTCCACCATCATCATGCCAAAGTAGTTGCGGTCATACATCTTGTCCTCGGCTTCGAGCCGGGTAAGCCCTGAACGCTGGCGCTTGCGGGCGAGCAGCCCGGCATACAGCGCGCGGCGCTTCATCTCGCGGTCGTGTCGCGGGTTCACTATCTTTATGCCCTTGAGGTCGAGGTCGAGGCGGGCGGCACGCTTGGCTATCATCTCCTCGTTGCCGAGCAGAATGGGGAGGCATGTGCCCTGCTGGTAGCTCTGCACGGCAGCCTGCAACATGTTGTCGGTATTGGCTTGCACAAACACCACGCGCTTGGGGCTGCGTTTGGCCGCGTCGGTGTAGCGGCGCATCAGTTTGCTGTCGTAACCGAGCAGGCGCCGCAGCTCCATCTTGTAGGCGTCGAAGTCGTCGATGGGGCGCTTGGCCACTCCCGATTCCATTGCTGCTTTTGCCACAGCACTCGACACCACTGTGATAAGGCGCGGGTCGAGAGCCTTGGGCAGGATATAGTCGGGGCCGAACTCAATCTTGTTGATGTGGTAGGCCGCATTCACAATAGGCGGCACGGTCTTCTTTGCGAGGTCGGCTATGGCATGCACGGCGGCAAGCTCCATTTCCACATTAATCTCGGTGGCGCTGCAGTCGATGGCTCCGCGGAAAATGTAGGGGAAGCCGAGCACGTTGTTTATTTGGTTGGGATAGTCGCTGCGCCCTGTGGCGAAAATCAGGTCGGGGCGTGATGCCACGGCCTTGTCATAGGCGATTTCCGGGTCGGGGTTGGCGAGGGCAAACACAATTGGGCGCGGAGCCATCGACTGCACCATCTCGGTGGTGACCACGTCTTTTACCGACAGGCCCAAGAACACGTCGGCTCCGCTCATGGCCTCGGCCAGTGTGCTGATTGGACGGTCGGTGGCAAACTCCTGCTTCTGCGGGTTGAGGCCTGTGCGGCCGGTGGTGATCACGCCGTGGCTGTCACACATCACTATGTTTTCCTTCTTCACGCCAAGTCGCATGTAGAGGCGTGTGCAGCATATCGCGGCAGCTCCGGCTCCGTTGACCACAAGCTTGACGTCTCCGGCCTTCTTGCCTTGGATCTCGAGCGCGTTGAGCAGTCCGGCCCCCGAAATGATTGCTGTGCCGTGCTGGTCGTCGTGCATCACCGGTATGTCGCACATGCGTTTCAGCTCATTTTCAATCTTGAAGCATTCTGGAGCCTTGATGTCTTCGAGATTGATGCCGCCGAAGGTGGGCGATATGGCCTTTACGGCGGCGATGAATTTGTCGGGGTCTTTTTCGTCGATTTCTATGTCGAAGCAGTCAAGGCCGGCGAATATCTTAAACAGCAGTGCCTTGCCCTCCATCACCGGCTTGCCTGCAAGTGGGCCGATGTCGCCAAGCCCGAGCACCGCGGTACAGTTGCTCACCACGGCCACCAGGTTGCCCTTATTGGTGTATCGGTACACGTCCGAAGGGTTTTCCTTGATCTCATTGCAAGGGTAGGCCACTCCTGGTGAGTAGGCCAGCGACATGTCTTCTTGTGACGAATAAGGCTTTGTGGGCACAATGCCTATTTTGCCTGGACGACCGTCTTTGTG
>CAVIEK010000046.1:4684-16798 GCA_963641805.1 Bacteroides fragilis | reverse complement strand
GTCCTGCTGCGAGGCAAAGTCGACCTATATATTTATTGCGAGCCTATCGACGGAACGGCAGCCGTCAGCATCAACTTGCCGCTATTGAAGGTCTACAAAGAACAAATCGAAAACATGTCGAAAGAGTTGGGCATTGAGCAACCCTCCGACTGGCACGCCACTCTCCTAAAGCTTCCCGACGCTTTGAAATCGGACACGCTCAACGACACGAGCGATGAGGAGATTGCCGCGGTATCTGAAGTTGTGAGCAAAGCCGTTGACGCCCTCCTGTCATTCAGGGCTCAAGAAGGCGACAGACTATGCCGATTCTTTGAGGAAAAGATTGGAGCTATCCAGAAACAGCTCAACGATGTGGCCCCTTACGAGGAGTCTCGCGTCGAGAAAATCAAGGCTCGCATACTCGACTCGCTTGAGCACCTCGAGAGTGTGGACTACGACAAAAACCGATTTGAGCAAGAACTCATATTCTACATTGAGAAACTTGATATAACAGAGGAAAAGATACGCCTGCAGAACCATTTGAATTACTTTTTGGAAACTCTCGCTACAGGCCAGGCCCAAGGAAAGAAGTTGGGATTCATCAGCCAAGAGATGGGACGTGAGATCAACACCATGGGTTCGAAAGCCAACCAAGCAGAGTTGCAGAAGATAGTTGTGGGAATGAAGGACCAGCTTGAACAAATCAAAGAGCAGGTGTTGAATGTATTGTAAGTTTTTTTATAGAACTGATAGATGATGCTTTCTGGCAAAGGAAAATTAATAATAATATCAGCTCCCTCAGGAACAGGCAAATCTACCATAATCGGCGAATTGACCAGAGACGATTCCCTGAGGCTCGAGTTTTCAATATCGGCTACCACTCGCGCTCCACGAGGCGAAGAGAAGGATGGTATCAACTACTATTTCCTGACTCTTGACGAATTCAAGAGCGCCATAGCAAACGGCGAGTTTGCCGAATATG
Source organism: Bacteroides fragilis (assembly GCA_963641805.1). GTDB lineage: Bacteria > Bacteroidota > Bacteroidia > Bacteroidales > Muribaculaceae > Sodaliphilus. Next base: position 15,837 of record CAVIEK010000046.1, on the reverse strand, counting down.
AGGAAGTGTATCCCGGCCGATTTTATGGGACACTGAAGAAGGAAATTGCCCGAATCACAGAAAACGGCAATAATGTGATTCTAGATATCGACGTAAAAGGAGGCGTGAATGTGAAGGACATGTATGGCGACGACGCACTCTCTATATTCATCACGCCGCCCAGCATTGAGACCCTTCGCCAGCGACTGGCCTCACGTGCTACCGACGCTCCAGAAGAAATCGAAAAACGCATCTCGAAAGCGGCGTTTGAGCTTAGTTTTGCCGACAAATTTGACCAAAGGGTTGTCAATGACAACCTTGATGTTGCTGTGGCCCAGACACGCGATATCATCAAGCAGTTTATCAATCATTAACGCCCATCGGTTATGGGAAAGCGTATCGGCATTTTCGGAGGGTCGTTTAACCCGATTCATATAGGGCACGCCATAATAGCCAACTATGTGATGCAGAACACCAATTTAGACCAATTGTGGCTAATGGTGTCGCCACAGAATCCGCTAAAGGCCGATTCTGACCGGAATTATGACCAGCACCGCCTGGTAATGGCCGACCTGGTGGCTCGCCGAATTGACGGCGCATCGGTTTCGGGCCTTGAATTTACACTGCCGCGTCCATCCTATACGATTGACACGCTTAACGAGCTGCAGCGGCGTTTCCCCGACGATGAGTTTTGGCTCATAATCGGCGCCGACAATTGGTCAGTGTTCAACAAATGGAAATCACACGACGAGATTTTGAGCCGTTTTCATGTGCTCATCTATCCACGTCGTGGCTTCGACATCACCATTCCGCAGATCTACAGCGACACCGTTAAGGCCATATCGGCCCCGTTGGTGGAAGTATCGTCTACCGTCATAAGAGACGGGGTGAAAAGCCTCAAAAACATGTCATTTTTTGTGACCGACGACGTCTATCGCTATATACTTGAAAAGAGATTGTATCAATAGTCATACACCCTTGAAATAACGCATAATATGGAAAACAAAATAAAATTGAGCCCCAACTCGCTTGCATTTATAGCAATGACCAACGAGTATTGCCACGAGATAGAGAACATCCTTGATTATGACAAAGACTCATTTGTGGCCCAAATGCTCAAGTTGCTTCCCCGTATCTACATAGCCGCAAGCGACATCGACTGCCTATCGGGATTTGGTGATTACTACATCGACGCGTTTCTTGAGGAAGACGCCTACAATCAGGCAAGAAGCCATATAGCCCAAATGATGGCTGAAGACGACGTGTATCTCGACACATTTGTCGACGGAATGAAATATTCTGATACTCCCATAGCATCGTCGGTGTCGGAAAACCTTGCCGATCTGTACCAGGAGTTTTTCAACTTCATTGCATCGGTTAAGGACGTGCCGACAAATGTTCAACAAGAGTTGATAGGCTGCTGCAAAGACAACTTCAACAACTATTGGAGTCAGAGCATCTGTAATGCTCTTAAGGCTCTGAATAAAGTGTTTTACAATCCTGATAATCTCTAAAAATTTATTATGGCAAATCAGTATATTGAGTCCCTACTCGCTTTTTTAGGCGACTCTCCATGTAACTTTTGTGCTGTCGACACTGCAAAGAAGATGCTTTCCGACAGCGGTTTCAGTCATAAAAGCCTAAACGAACGCTTTAACGTGAATGCCGGCGACAGTTTCTTTGTCACTAAAAATGATTCGGCTATTTTCGCTGTGAGAATCGGCCGGAAAAAAGCAGCAGAGACTGGGTTTAAAATCATTGCCGCCCACAGCGACTCACCTTGTTTCAGAATCAAGCCGAAGGCAGAGATATGCACGCCGGAGGGGATGGTAAAGCTCAACACCGAAGTTTATGGCGGCCCCATTATGTATACTTGGTTCGACCGGCCATTGTCGATAGCGGGCAGGGTTATACTAAAAGGAGCCGACGCGCTTCACCCCATCAGCAAGGTACTACACGTGCAACGCCCGTTGCTGCAGATATCTCATTTGGCCATCCACTTTAACCGGGACGTCAACGAGGGGAACCGGCTATCAAAGCAAAAGGACATGCTGCCCATAATTGCCAAGGTGAATGATAAGCTTGAGGCCAACGGAATGCTGATAAAGCTGATTGCCAAAGAGCTCAATGTGGCAGCCGAATCAATAATCGACTTTGATGTGGTGCTCTATGACACTGAGCGTCCTTGCCTGTTTGGCCTCAACAATGAGTTCATCTCGGCCGGACGCTTAGACGACTTGAGCATGGCCCATGCCGCACTGACAGCCATACAAGAGTGTTGCGACAAGGACACCACATGCATCGCTGCAATTTTCGACAACGAAGAGACTGGCAGCGGCACAAAGCAAGGCGCTGGTTCACCTGTCCTGGCCAACGTACTGCACCGTATCGTTGAGGAGCAAGGCGGTGATTATGAAGACTTTTGTATAGCCATATCCAAATCGTTCATGGTGTCGGCCGACAATGCGCACGCATTCCATCCCAACTATAGCGACAAATACGACCCCACCAACCACCCAACACTTGGAGGCGGGCCGTGCATCAAGGTCAATGCGAATTGCAAGTATATGAGCGATGCGCATTCGGCAGCCGTGTTCAAGCAGCTATGCAATGAGGCCGGTGTCCCGTGCCAGTATTTTGTGAACCACTCCGATGTTGCCGGAGGCTCCACACTGGGCAACATACTCACAGGCCAAATCGACCTCGAGGGTGTGGACGTGGGCAACCCGCTACTTGCCATGCACTCGGTGCGCGAAACCGGTTCGGCCGACGACCACGTGTATATGATCAAAGCATTTAAGCAATTCTTCAGTTGAATGGCACGAAATTGCATAAATGAATATTATTGGCTAAATTTGATAAAAAATTACTTAACGATATAATTCAGCAACATGAACGACGAAAAACTATTAAACGAAGTGACCTTAAAAGCCAACAAATGGCTTGGCAAGGGTTACGACAGCGCGACTCAAGCCGAAGTCAAACGAATGCTAAATGACGAAGACAAGACCGAACTGATCGAATCGTTCTACAAGGATTTGGAATTCGGAACAGGTGGCCTTCGCGGCATTATGGGTGCCGGAACAAACCGCATGAACATCTACACCGTGGGATTGGCGACTCAGGGGTTGGCCAACTACCTTAACGACGTGTTCAAGGACAAAAATCAGATAAAGGTGGTGGTGGGCCATGACGTGAGAAACAACAGCCGGCTCTTTGCCGAGACTGTGGCCAACATTTTCTCGGCCAACGGCATAAAGGTATATCTCTTTGAAGGCCCCCGCCCCACTCCAGAAATGTCATTCGCAATCCGTCTGCTCGGGTGCCAAAGCGGCGTCATCATCACAGCCTCACACAATCCCAAGGAATACAATGGCTATAAAGCCTATTGGGATGACGGCGCACAAATGGTTTCGCCGCATGACGTGAAGACCATAGAATATGTGAACAAGCTTCACGATATCGCCGACGTGAAATTTGAGGGGAATCCGGAACTGATTGAGATTGTGGGCGAGAACATCGACAAGCAATTTATCGATAAGATCAAGACACTCTCGCTCAGCCCCGAAGTGATCAAGCGCCATAGCGATTTGAAGATTGTGTACACCCCCATTCACGGCACAGGCAAATACTTGATTCCGCGGTCATTGGCCAACTGGGGATTCACCAACGTAATTCACGTTCCGGAGCAAGACATCCAGAGCGGAGACTTCCCTACAGTGGATTCCCCCAATCCCGAGAATGCCTCGGCAATGGCAATGGCCATTGAGAAAGCGAAGGAAGTGGATGCCGACCTGGTGGTTGCCTCCGACCCCGATGCCGACCGAATCGGTGTGGTAATCAAGAATACCAAAGGACAGTTTGAGTTGGTCAACGGCAACCAGATTGTAATGATATTCCTCTATTATCTGATGGCCCGGTACAAAGAGCTGGGGAAACTCGAGGGGAATGAATATATTGTCAAGACCATTGTAACCACCGACACCATACGGCAGATTGCCCAAAAGCAAAACATAACACTCTACGACTGCTACACTGGGTTTAAGTGGATTGCTACCGTCATGCGTGAAAACGAAGGCAAAGCCCACTACTTGGGAGGCGGTGAAGAGAGCTACGGATTCCTCGCTGAGGACTTTGTGCGCGACAAAGACTCTGTATCGGCGATTTCGCTGATGGCTGAAATCGCAGCATGGGCCAAGGACAAGAACATGACGATGAACGACATGCTCATTGACATCTACACCACTTACGGATATTCGAAGGAGCGTGGTATCTCGGTGGTGCGCAAAGGCAAGTCGGGAGCCGAGGAAATCCAAAGTATGATGAAGAATTTCAGAGAGAATCCGCTCAAGGAAATCGCAGGATCACCTGTTGTGAAGATTCGTGATTACGCCTCGCTTGAAGAGACCGACACGCAAGCTTCCACAGTCAGCAAACTTGAGATGCCTGTCACATCAAACGTGCTGCAATATTACACCGCCGACGGCACAAAGGTATCGATACGCCCGTCAGGAACCGAGCCCAAAATCAAATTCTATCTTGAGGTTCACGACACATTGGACGATGCCAAAGACTATGACGCCAAAGACGAATGGGCATCAAAGAAACTTGACAAAATCGCAGGCGACCTAGGTATCGCATAATAGACAAGGCAACATTAACGCTAAATAAATAATCCGCCTGGCATCGACCAAAAGAGCCTGGCGGATTACTTTATTACTGCAGCCAGATTTTTTTCAGTAGGGCTCGATTTGGCATTCCACTCTAATTGCACTAATTTTGCTTACAATAGAACGACACAGGATGATAGACAGACAGACAGTTGACCAAATAATCCAAGCAGCCAATATTGTCGAGGTTGTATCCGATTTTGTGAATCTGCATAGGCGGGGAGCCAATTATGTGGGTCTATGCCCGTTTCACAACGAAAAGACCCCGTCGTTCTACGTCACTCCGTCGAAGGGATTTTGCCACTGCTTTGGCTGCGGTAAAGGCGGTACGCCGGTCAACTTCATAATGGAGCATGAGCAAATCAGCTATTATGAGGCGCTGAAATATCTGGCAAAGAAATACCACATCGAAATCCATGAGCGTGAGTTGACACCTGCCGAGCTTGAAGCACAAAGCGAGCGTGAGGGAATGCTTGTGGTCAACGAATTCGCACGCGACTTTTTCGAAGAGCAGCTCCACAACACCAGTGAGGGGCGCGACATAGGATTGGCCTATTTCAGGGAGCGCGGCTTCACCGACGCCACCATCAGCAAATTCCATCTCGGCTACTCGCCTCAAAACCGCTCAGCGCTCTATGATGCCGCCGTGAGCAAAGGCTACAACAAACAGTTGCTGTTTGATGTGGGACTGGCCATCAACGACAATCACGGAGGCGGCTTTGACCGTTTCCGCGACCGTGTGATTTTCCCCATTTACAACGTGGCAGGAAAGGTGGTAGGATTCGGCGGCAGAATCATGAAAAAGGTGAAAAACACCGGTAAGTATCTGAATTCACCCGACTCAACTATCTATTCCAAAAAGCACGAACTATATGGGCTGTTTCAAGCTAAGCACTCCATAATAAAGCATGAGAAGTGCTTTCTGGTCGAAGGGTACACCGATGTAATCTCAATGCATCAGGCCGGTATTGAGAACGTGGTCGCCTCATCGGGCACATCACTCACCACCGAGCAGACTAGGCTCATTCACCGGTTCACCGAAAATGTCACCATTCTTTATGACGGCGACTCGGCCGGCATTCACGCCTCGTTACGAGGCATCAATATGCTGTTGGCCGAAGGATTGAACATCAAAGTACTGCTCCTGCCCGATGGAGAAGACCCTGACAGTTTTGCCAGATCACACAGTGCCACTGAATTCATTAATTTCATTAATGATAATGAGAGCGACTTCATTCGGTTTAAGATGCAGATTCTTCTAAAGGATGCCAATAACGACATCGCCAAGATGAAAGATGTGATCACCGACATCGAAGAGACAATAGCAGTGATTCCGTCGGCAGTACTCAGGTCGCTCTACGCCAAGGAATGCAGCAACACGATGCAAATAGCTGAAGACGTGCTGTTGGCCGACATCTCCAGCATCAGAGAGAAGAACAAAATCAAGGAACAAACCCGTAACATTAATCAAAACACACCGGCAGCGCCCCAAGGGGACGAGACCCAACGCCAGCCCACCACTCGGCCCGCTAAGCCACAAAGCAAGAAATCGACCGTACCTGAAGAGCGTGACGTGATCAGGTATGTGGTCAAATTCGGAATGATGCTTATGGGAGAGGCCCAGTTTGACGATGGAGAGACCAGCACGCCGCGAGTCATCGAATACGTCCAAAACGAGCTCGCCTGTGATAACATGGAATTCAGTGACGGGCTATTCACAAAGATATTCAAGGCATCGGTCAGCCGCACACCGGCATTTTACGATGACTTCAACAACTACATATCACAATTAAACGAGCAAGGAGAAAAAGCGTTCACACGGCTCACCTCATATCTGGCCGGTAAATACGATATGGATTCCGACACAATCATCGAGACTGAGCGCAAGCTCCAATCCAGCATCAACGCCAAGAAAGATCGCCGCATGAGAAATTTCACAAAGCTATACCTAGAGAGGGCTTTGTGCAATGACCCCGATGATGATATACGGACATTGGCCAACGAAATTGCCAACGACGAGCAGCCACTAAGCAAAATTCACACCCAAAGCGCCACCATCGTGCCCGAAGAGGACAAGTTGAACTCACTGGTACCTAAAGCAATCAATGTGTGGAAATATGCCGTGACCCAACGTGAGATCGCGGAACTCCAGAAACAGCTGAAGTCAACGACCGACACTGCCGAGACAATGTCGATATTACAGCAAATCCAAAGGAGAACCGAATTTGCCGCCGACCTGTCGAAACTTATCGGCGAACGTGTGGTAAACCCTATTTAGGAATTAACGGTACAGTCAATTGCGGTCTTTTATTGAATATTTATTGCTACTTTTGCATCAGAGTTATAATTATATGGCGATTTTCAACAACCGACAAAACACAAAATAAGGTATATGAATATTATCAGAACTTCATTAACTGCTTTAATGGTCTTATGCGCGTCGGCAGTTTTTGCCGCACAACTGAATTTACCAGTCAAGACCATTGGAGGCGAGTCGTTTTACTATTATAAGGTAAAGAAAAACGAGTCGATTTATGCAGTCGCACAAAAGTTGAACATACCCAAGGACGACATCATCAAGTATAACCCATCGGCAAGCGAGGGATTTGTAAAAAAACAAGTCCTGTTTTTCCCGGTAGCCGCCTACAAAGGCTCAGGCAAGCCGGCACAGAATGCCGAGACCAACCGTTACGGAGGAACAGAAACCGTGATTCACACAGTGAAAAGCGGTGAAACCGTATATGGGATATCAAAAGCCTACGGAATTACTCAAGAGAGACTGATTGAAGCCAACCCGAGCATAAACGTCAGCATGAAGGCTGGCGACGAGATTGTGATCCCGTCAAAATCAAATGCCGCCACCAAGACACGCCCACAAGCTACCGGCTCAAAATACGTCACGTTCCACACCATCAAGCGCGGTGAAACGCTCTACAGTGTGGCTCACAAGTACAACACCACCATCGAGAACATCATCTCACTGAACCCCGGACTCGGCACAGGCAACTTCAAGGCCGATGATGTGATTAAAATCGAGCCTAACACACCGGCCGACATCCAGTTAAGCAAGGAATACCGCCAATTTGTCGCTTATACGGTTAAGGAAGGTGACACTTATGAGAGCGTGGCAAAAAGCAATGGCATGACCGCCCAGCAACTCAAAGACAACAATCCAGGTGTCGACAAGCTGAAAAAGGGGAAAGTCATCTACATTCCCCAAAGCGGTTATGAGCTGAAGACTGTCAACTCGAGCATAGCAAGCCCCAAAGAGCTTGAGCGCACCTACAACGGCAAAATAGGCAAGGTATACGCCAAAGAGCACAATGTGAAAGCAAGTGACGAAATCAACCTGGGTATTATCCTTCCATTCCAGCTACACAAGCAAGACCCGCCCAAACAAGCTCTGCTTTACACCGAGTTCTACAAAGGATTCCTTATCGCCGCCGACAGTATCAGCCGCATTTGCAACAAAAAGATTCATATCGACGTGTATGACACAGAGCACAATCTGAACAAGACCGACAGTCTGCTTGCCCTGCCTGCCATGAAAAAACTGAGCGTCATCATAGCCCCAAGCGAGCCCAAACAACTTGAGCGTATCAACAAATTCGGAGAGCAGAACAACATTCCGGTAATAAATTGTTTCTCGCTAAAGAACGATGACTACACCGACAACTCAAAGGCGATACAACTGAATGTACCAGCTTCATATCTTGCCACTTTTGTGGGCGAATGGTTCTGCAACAAGTTTAAAGGCCAGACCGTTGTGTTCTTGGAAGATCCAGAGACCGACGACAAGGACATGTATGGCTTTTTGAAGAACTTCATCACGGCAAAAAAGATGAAGAACAAGACCTTGACCATCGCCAGCGAGCTGAGCGCCAAAAAATTATCACAATATATGGATCCTGGCGTAAACTATGTGTTCCTGCCCAATAGCGGAGCCCAAAAGTTGACAGCCAAATTCATTGATGCTTTGACCGGAGTCAAGAACGACCGTTTCGACTGCAATGTAACCTTGATGGGCTATCCTGAATATGTGTTGTATAACAAGGATTTGACATCAAAACTACAAGCAGTAGACACCTACTTCTTCACCCGTTTTTTCAACAACAACAGTTCTGACGCGCACAAGGTTGAATCCAAATACAGAGCCCAGTTTGGCGAAAGCATGATGAACACAGCCCCCAAGATGGGACTGCTCGGTTTCGATGTGGCCATGTATGCAATAAAAACCCTTAGCAACGGAAATGAGATAAACGAGAACAGCAAGGCCTACCGCGGACTTCAATCAAGTTTCAATCTGATGAGGGTAAGCAACTGGGGCGGTCTCATCAACAAATCTTACATGATTGTGAGATACACATCCACACACCAACCACAGGTATTTGTCAAATGATGAAGGTCACACACGCACTCACCACAGCTTTAATGCTTGCACTTGGCCTTGCCGCCAAAGCACAACAACACTTTGAGCCCAACATAGCAATCGGCGGACACGCGGGCTACACATTGTCGCGGGTAAGCTTCAACCCCTCGGTTCCGCAAACCATGCTTGGCGGCATCGAGGCAGGAGTTGCATTCCGCTACATGGAGGAAAAGAATTTCGGCTTCATTGTGGAGTTAAATATGGAACAGCGCGGATGGAAAGAAAAATTTGATGGCTACAATTATAAGTATCAGCGGCAATTCACCTATCTGCAGATTCCTTTTCTCACCCACATCTACTTTGGCAGCTCACGCTTCCACGGATTTTTCAATGCCGGCCCTGAGCTTGGCTACATGATAACCAGCTCAACATCGGCAAACTTTGATTACTCGAATTATTCATCAATACCCGATTTTCCATCGGCCAACCGCAATACCGACCAATTCACGCTCCCTGTGAAATATAAACTTGACTATGGCATCTCGGCAGGATTGGGCATTGAATGGTTTGCAAAAAGACATCATTCATTCAACCTTGAAGGGCGATTCTACTATGGATTGCACGACGTGTTCAGCAACCACAAGAAAGACACATTCTCAGGCTCGGCCGGAATGTCGCTTATTGTGAAACTAGGCTACTATTACCGCATCAAATAACCGCTGAACGGCAACCGCGATATAACGACGACGGAAAGAAAATAAAAATGCCACTACCGCTACAGTGAACCAAGCACCATAGCGGTAGTGGCATCTCTTTTTATAAAAGGTGATTAATAGTGACGTCTAAAAAAGCAGTATGGCTATAAGCCGGGTTATGTAGGATGCCCCTTACGGGGAATCTCCGCTTGTCATTTATCTGTCCGCACTGTTGCCAGTGCGATATAGCAGTCCACCCCTCGACAATGGACGAGTAACCCTTAAATGCCGATATACTTGACCTTGCAACTCACAGGTAGTGCGGCACACCATGTCGCCATGATGTCCGGTAAGCTCTTACCTCACCTTTTCACCCTTACCTGCCGGCACCATAAAATGCCAGCAGGCGGTTATTTTCTGTCACCTTAACCCTACTGTCACCAATAGCTTCCCGTTAAGAAATGTGATACTCTGCGTTGCCCGGACTTTCCTCTCGATACCTTAAAAACAGTGACGAGCGACAAGCCACCATACTGCTTAAATGCTTTATGCTGATGCAAAGTTAGTGATTATTGAATTCATTGGCAACTGCGCCACGACGAATTATCCGACCGAAATCAAGCTTTTCCCGGTTGTGAGCAAGAGCCCCAAAGCCCATTTCACAATCACCAGTGAGCAGATGATTGCCACAGCCGAATCAATCCACATGATTCCCCAATACTTGACACAAAGCAGGGCAAAGATCGTCCCCACCCCGGTCATGGCATCGGCAAGCACATGAAGGAAAGCGGAATGGCTATTGAAGTCGCCATGTCCTTTTTTGAAATGCAGCATATATGCGCATATCAAGTTAACAACCATTCCCACAACTGCTATCAGCATTGCCTCGTCGAAACGGATTGAGGCTGTACCTTCGATCCACTGCTCTACCGACTCTACAACAATAAGAACCGCAAACACGAGCAACATCACGCCACTTGCAAATGCTGCAAGAGCAAGGATGCGGTCGGAGTCATAATTCTCGTTGCCTCTCACCTTGAGCCGACGCACGAGCACATAGGCTCCAAGCGTGAGGCCGAATGCCATAACGTGTCCACCCATGTGGATGCCGTTGGCAAGCAGTGCCATCGACCCGGTCATGCATCCCACAACGATTTCAAGCAGCATCACAATGACGCAAAATACCACAACGAACAATGTGTGGCGTTCTTCCCGTGACCGTCGTGTGTGTGTGTGTGTCATATTGATTAATAGAGGTAATACATAACTATTCAAGCCTGACGATGCGATCAGCAACAACCGTCACAAAAAATGACATTCACCTGTCAGGCAATAACAGGCGCAAAGTTACGAAAAAATCAGAAGATTGTTGCCATTATCCAATAACCACATACAAGAACAAACAAGACATGCGGCTCTGAAAATTGAAAAGAAGAGTGA
>CAVIEK010000046.1:0-4674 GCA_963641805.1 Bacteroides fragilis | reverse complement strand
AATACAAAATAGATTGAATATCATATTAAATTAGATTAAATAGTATGTTTGGAGTATTGCAATTGAATAGATAATACGTATTTTTGCATCAAAGTTAAAAGTTAAATTTAACAATTGAAATTATTAAACGGACAATGATTTAACAAATAGCATTATGAAACAGAACTCGAAGTTAGCGATTTTATTGGTTGGAGCTTCAATGCTGGGCTCAGCCACTACCATTTTGGCCTCACACGGGACCGATTTGATACTCAAAGATTCATATACACCGTCACAGGAAGCAACTGTAAACGACAACGGATTCATCAAAACCGCAGCTACACGCACCGCGGCTGCCGTAGCCCCCGACCTTACAAACGCAGCTGAGACATCGGTGAACTCTGTGGTGAGCATCAAATCGTTTGCCACCCCGCAGCAACAGCAGATTTTCCAAGGCGGCAACGGATTTTTCGACCCGTTTGAATTCTTCTTCGGCCCCGACTACAATGGCGGCTCATCGCGCCGGCAACAGAAACAGCAGCAGAAACAACAGGATGCCGAGCCACAGGCAAAGGGTCTCGGCTCAGGTGTGATTATTTCGGCAGACGGTTACATTGTCACCAACAACCACGTGGTTGACGGAGCCGAAAAACTAGAAGTCACGCTCAACGACAACCGTAAGTTTAACGCTAAGGTAATAGGCACCGACCCGACTACCGATATTGCCCTGCTCCAAATCACGGCGAAAGACCTCAAGCCCATTACATTCGGCAACTCCGATGACGTGAAAGTGGGTCAATGGGTTCTCGCAGTGGGCAATCCCTTTGGCCTTAACTCAACAGTCACCGCCGGCATCGTGAGCGCAAAGGCCCGTGGCCTCAACAAGGGAAACAACATGGGAATCGAATCGTTTATCCAGCACGATGCGGCAGTCAACCCAGGCAACAGCGGTGGCGCACTTGTCGACACCAACGGATCGCTCATTGGCATCAACACCATGATTTATTCGCAAACCGGCAGCTATGCAGGCTACTCATTTGCAATCCCGTCATCGGTGGTCAAGAAGATTGTAACCGACATCAAGCAATACGGCTCTGTACAACGCGCAGTGCTTGGCATACAGTTCACTGAACTTGATGCCGACAAGGCCAAGGAAAAAGGCATCACTGCCACTACCGAAGGTGTTTATGTAGCAAAAGTCAACGACCGCAGTTCGGCTAAGGAAGCCGGTCTGCAAGAGGGCGATGTGATTGTCAAACTCAACGGTCACGATGTGAAGAACGGCGCACAAATGCTTGAGCAAATGAGCAAGCTCCGCCCGGGCGACAAGGCCAACATCACATACTATCGCGACAACAAGCTCAAGAGCACAGAGGTGACGCTGAAGAACAACCAGGGTAACACCAAAATCACAAAGGCTACCGACATAATGTCGCTCGGATGCGCTTTCCAAGAGCTCACCAGCCAGGAAAAGAAAGACCTTGGGATTAGCAACGGCGTGAAGGTGAGCGGCATTAAGGACGGCAAATTCAAGAGTGCGGGCATAAAGAACGGCTTCATAATCACCGACATTAACAACATGCGGGTTAACAGCCGCGATGATGTGGAATCGATCTACGGCCAGATTATGCGTAGCACCGACACCGACAAGGCAATGTTCATCACCGGAATCTATCCAACCGGCAAGAAGGTTTACTACGCTGTCGACTTGACCGACCAAGAGTAAGCGAACAATAACATAAGCTACCCATATCAAGTGGGAGGGGACGAAAACAGATTCCCTCCCACTTTTGTTTGTATCTGATGACTAGCGGGAGACTTTATGCCTCGTTCACAGCCCAAATGTGAAAAAGGGAGGAGATGGTTAAGTGGCAGGATTAACAGACTGGAGGGGTGCCGCACATCATGAAATTCAGGAGCCGAGCTTCTTGCGCCAACTGGCGGTAATCTTTCAGGACTGCCAGACGAGGCCGGGTATCGGGGCAGATTGACCGCAACGGGTTATACATCCCCCATCTACCTTGAAATTTACCACGTGGCTGGCAACATCTATTTCTTGCCCGATTCGGGGTTGCAGCATTGCAGCCCACTGGCACAAGGCATCCAGACCTATCGAGGACTCACCTGCCGATGCTATCCAGCATCCCAAATTGAACTGGGCCGACATCTTAAGCCAATGAATGGCATTGGAGAAACCTCCGCACAACGAGGGCTTCACGCACAGAATGTGTGGCTTAATAGCGCGAATCAGCTGCATCATAGCCATAGGGTTAACTATTCCAGCCAGCTCCTCGTCGAGGACTATCGGGACTGGCGACTCGGCACAGAGCCGAGCCATTTGTTCCCATTGCCCAACGGCGATGGGCTGCTCCACCGACTGAATCGAATGTCGAGGCAATTGCTTGAGCAAACCGGATGCAGCGTGCGCCTGTAAAAGCCCATTAGCATCTAGTCTTATTTTAACGGTATTGCAATCGTGCTGCGACCGTATCTTATTCACAACATCGAACAAGTTGGCAATGTCGGGATCGGCCATCGACAGTTTGATGGTGCGGAATCCCGATGCGACAAGCGCTGAAACTTCGGCCGCGGTTTTTTCTGGAGACGAGACAGTGACAAATCCCACAACCGGAATTGAGCCTTTCCCGACAGTAAACGCCGAATCGTAGTATGTACGACAGCAACCACATGAGAAATCCTGAATAGCACTTTCAAATCCGTTCATTATTGAGGAGAATTCCATCAAATCAGTTGAACGGCCAAGCGCCACATTGGCGCATAATTCGTGCAGTTTCTCCTCATAAGCAACCGCATTGCCATATTCCGGCGACACACCGGGGAGCACGGCACACTCCCCTATGCCAAATTTAGATTCACCAGTGCCGGCTTCGTCGCAGATACGGACGAAATAGGTGGGCTTTACATCCATCAAGCCGCCACCGTAGCACGGGATTCCACGGTTATATGCCACTTGGCATTTTGAGAATTGGGCTTTCATTATTTATGATTGAGATACATCGGGCCTAATCATTCGCTCATCGATTGCATGAAATCGCCTGCACCTGTGAGTTCGTTGAGGTCCACATCCTCATCGGCTACATCATGCGCATCTTCGCTTTGGGCAGCGCACACTATTTCGAGCAGAACAAGTGCCGCGTTGTCGGTTTCATTTTGCGTGTAGAAAAAGCCGTTGCCGTCCACATAGTTCGTGATTCCGAAATTGAAAAATCCGGCAGTGCTGTCGAGCTTGGAGTGAATGAATATACCTAACGTGGTTTTGGCAAAGAAATCGCGCACATCGGGCAATTCGTAGGCATAACCTTCGGTCTGCTCATAGTCGAGCATTTTCACATACACCACATTGCCGTTCACCCCCACATTGACCTGCTTGTTGTTGTATTGATAGACATATTCGCTGCCATATTTCTCAGGTGCTTGACCCATAGATTGGGCATATCGGATGATATTGCCTAGAATCAAGTCGGGATTTTTAGCATTGGCCGCTATCACCACATTCCACTCCCCTTGCAGATACGGGTCGTGGGCAAGGCCTATCGCTAAAGGACCGTCAATGGCCTCAACAATGCCAGCCAAGTCAAGCTCAGCCATATTTGGCACTTTCTTGAAGGCATCAGTTATTTGCTGCATTTGCGTCAACTTGGCGAAATTAGAGCCATTCATACTCATCGAAACGATATATTCCATTGAATTGGGAATCACCTTCAGGAAGTCGCATGATGGCTTGTTGAGGGTGGTGCTCAGCAGCTGCACGTAGTCGCTGTTATCGTCCACTTTGATTTTGGCACTCATTGTTGCCGTGGTTTTGTCTATTTTCATGTTGCAGACAAGTGCCTTTATGTCGCTTTCGGTGAAAATGCCGATGATGGGCATTTTCTGGACCAACTGGCGGTACCGTTTGCTTTTGTTAAGCAGCACATTAAGTCCCTTGACATCAAAGTAGGCATTCAGTTCTCCGTCCTCATTGAGGCATTTTTTGACATCATTGTTATCGGCTATGCTTGTCTTTTCCTGACTTAAGATTCGTGCAGCCTCGGCTACGACCGCCTTGGGTTCTGCCATTTTGTTCAACGTGCCCACAAGCAACACGCCATCCTTAATCACATAATAATTGTCGCGGTCATTGATATATTGCACTCCACTGATTTCAGTGAAGCGGTTGTCAACGGCCTTCTCTAAGGTCGACTTCACGTTCGACTCATCATCTATCGGCAACAGAGCTGCGGTTTTGAACACCTTGTCGGTAATAAACACATAGGCATTGTGGCCATAGTCGAACCCAGAGCCCGACAGGTCGGAGAGCACGGCACAAAGCAGCGAGGACTTATGTGCCTCCACAATCTTCTTCAATTGAGCAGGAATCGCATAATTGCCGTCTTTCTCAAGTTCGGTTTTTTTTATAATTTCCGGAATCTTTATGCAAATCACGCCTTTTGAGTCGGCTGGTATCATCTTTACCATCTTATCGTTGACGTTGGAGCAAGAAACCGACAGGGCAAGCAGGAATGTGCAGAAAACAAGTTTTAAGAAATCCATCCTTTTCCTATATTAAAAAAACTATGCAAAAGTAATATATTAGTTAGAATGGGCAAAACTTTCAGGCATAGAGTCAACCAGCAAGTCAATGTTGTCCTAAATAATTTCAATAAAAAAACGAAAAAGGAAGTAAAGCTAAGG
>CAVIEK010000045.1:0-17155 GCA_963641805.1 Bacteroides fragilis | reverse complement strand
TCAAACGCTTTTTCCAACATTTTACCTAATTTTGCACTTGCTGTTGGACTCTACAGATTTTTTTCTCTGTGTCTGCTGTTTGAAAAATGCGGGTGGTGGCTTGCACGGACCGCGGCTTTTGGCTAACTTTACACATTGTCGCGCCAGATGACAGCCCTCAAAGGACGCAAAGCGGCATCGATGCCGTCAGCCGGCACTGAGCCGCCGAAGGGATGTATCCCGACGCCACTGCATTTTTTCATTACCAACCAACAGTATGGAGTTACAAGACTGGAAAAACAAACTAGGAGCAGCCTTCGGCATTGATGCCGAGGCAGTCAGCACCACAACAGAGCCCAACCCCGCCGAGGAGGCAACCGCCATTGAGCAGCAGGGGGGCAATGTGGTGAACGTGATGCTTGATAAGCGCAACCGCAAGGGCAAGAAAGTGACACTGGTAACCGACCTGCACTGCGACGACGACAAATTGAAAGAACTTGCCGCCGAGTTGAAGAGGCTATGCGGCGTGGGAGGCTCGGCGCGCGGCGGTGAGATACTCATTCAGGGCGATTTTCGCGAGAAAGTGCTCGCTCACCTCAAGGGGAAGGGGTTCAAAGCCCGCATAATATAGCAGCAAGCCTCACACCTCTCAAGCGGCAATCATATCGGAATCTAAATCACCACAACCCTGCCATACTATGGACAACGGAATACACATCATTAAGGCCTCGGCCGGTTCGGGCAAAACCTACACACTGGCAAAAGACTACATCAAGCTGCTATTGTGCCACGAGACGCCATCACTATTGGGCGGAGGCAGTGAGCGGCTAAAACTGCGCTCCACCGGCAAGAGGTACGAGCCGTACCACAGCCATATACTTGCCATCACCTTCACCAATGCGGCGACATCGGAAATGAAGCAACGCATAATCGACCAGCTATATTGGTTGGGGCAAGGCGACGAAAAACACTGCAACTACATAGCCGACTTCAAGCAAGAGCTGAGTTATAACGACTTCAGCGAGGTGGAGGCCGCAGCCCGCCAGGCGCTGAGTGACATTCTGTTTAACTACAACACGTTCAATGTGAGTACCATCGACTCGTTTTTCCAAGGAATACTGCGCACATTTGCCAGAGAGCTCGACTGCGACTACGACTACGGAATTCAGCTCGACGATACTTTAGCCCAAAACGCCGCCATCAGTAGCCTCTTCGCCACACTTGGCACAAGCCGAAGCGGGTATCTTGACAACTGGATGAAAGACTACATTGAAGAGCAGGTGCGCAACAACAAGAACCCGAGTGTGTATACAAGCGCCACAAAAAAAGACCTGGGTGATTTTGCCAGTGCCCTTGGCAAAGAGGAGTTCAGCGTAAGGCGCGATGCGATACGCGACTATCTGAGCGACATAGGCTCGGGGAGCGGACTGTCGCGAATCATGCAGTTTTCCAAAGCCGTCAAAGAGGCTGCGGCAAAACTCGAGAATGACATCTTGGCACAAGACAAGCTGATTGTCGAGACACTTAGAAACGACGGCATCAATTCCGACAACATACACGGCAATAAAGGAAAATTCCTCAAAGAAATGCTAGGCCGAGACCGCGACTATAGCCCGAGTTTGGACGACGTTGCGGCCTACACGGCCAAATTCCCCGACGAGAAAAAGGAAAGCCACGGGTACTTTTTCGTGAATAAGGCGCCAGAAAAGAGCAAGGACAATTTCCATAATCACGTGCTCCCGCTGCTTTTGTCAGCATCCACAATGCTCACACGATACAAGGTGATGAACTATGCCAAGAGTAACATTTGGCGGTTTGGGTTGCTGGGGAAGATCGACGACGAGATTGAGAAATTCCGAAAAGAGAACAACGTGATATTGTTAAGCGACACCAACGACATGGTGCGGAAAGTGATTGAAAGCGGCGTTCCGTTCATGTATGAGCGTGTGGGCACATGGATCAACAACTTCATGATCGATGAGTTCCAGGACACAAGCGACAAGCAATACCGTAATTTCAAGACACTGCTTGAGGAAAGTTGCGGCAACGGGCACAACAATCTTATCATCGGCGATGAGAAGCAAAGCATCTACCGTTTCCGCAATGCCAATCCTGAGTTGTTGCTCAACGGCATAGAGGCTGACTTCGGCGACAGGTGCCATACGTCGAGCATCGACCACAACTACCGTAGTCTTGGCTGTGTGGTTGATTTCAACAATGAGTTTTTCGACAAAGCAAAGCAGTTCTATAAACAGATGCCCGAAACGTCAGGTTACGCCATACTGCAAGACACCTATAGGCATATAGAGCAAAAGACTGGCAAGAAATCCAACGACACTGGCTATGTAGAATTCAATTTCATGCCCAATAGCGAAAAGGCCAACACTAACACCGTGCCATTGCTGATTGAAGATTTGCGCCGGCGCGGCTACCGCATGAGCGACATTGGCGTGCTCGTGAACAGGAATGAAGATGGCAATAAAGTGGTGAGCAATATTCTCGCCTACAATGAAATTCAAGCAGATAGCCGCACCGGTTTCGAGCCCATACAGATTATGTCGGCCGAATCACTCAAGCTCGTCAACTCGCCACAGGTGAGACTGATTGTGAGTGTATTGCGGTTTCTCGATACCACTCACATCAGCGGCGCAGTGGCCGACACTACCATTGGTGACGCCAAGCCATACCGGAGAAAGCAGTTCAACGACCAGCGACTGTATAGCATCATCCACGACTTTGAGAGCAAAGTGGCGGCCGACAACACCCCGAAAATGCCACAAGATGTTACCGACTTCGGCGACCTGCTGCTCGAGAGCCTCAACGACGACAGGCGCCTTGCCGAAGACGTGCCGCAAGAGAGTGAGCGAATGAAAGCCTACGGCAAAAAGGTGTCTGGCCTGTTGCCCGACTACCATACAGAGCCGATGAACCTGACAAGCGTCGTGGACCGCATCATAAAGCACTATGTGCTCTTTGACAATGGCGACAAAGGGCAGAACGTCAACGAGCGGAAAGTGGGCACATCGTTTCTACTGGCATTCCAAAACATGGTGAACGATTTTGTGGCCGACAGCAGCAATAACAGTACCATACGCGAATTCCTTGATTATTGGGACCTCAAAAAGGACAAACTCACAGTACCGGCCCCAAGCGATGCCGATGCTGTGCAGGTCATGACCATCCACAAGTCTAAAGGGTTGCAGTTCAAGTGCGTCATAATACCCTACGCCGACTGGGAAATGAGCAAAGCCGACACAATAACGTGGATCCCGGGAGAGCTATGGGTAAAGGCATTCGGCACCGACAGCAGCATAACTCCACCCATGGTGCCTGTGGGCACATCAAGCGCAAAGGGGGTTGACGAGTTCAAGCAACTTATCGACCGTGCCACACAAAGGAGCCTCATCGACAACCTGAACAAAGCCTATGTGGCTCTAACCCGAGCAGAACGGGAAATTTACGTATTCTCCTACGATTTAAGTGAAACCGGCAAAAAAACAAAATCCATTGGTAAATTCGGGTTGCTTGCCAAGCACATCACAGGTTGCATGGAGGGCAATACTGTCGAGACCAAGACCGACACTGACGCCGATTCAATATACACATGGTATCGTGGTGATAAGCCCGACAAAGTGGACTTGCAACACGGAAACGGAGAAGATCTACCTCCTGTCGATATGCCTCAATACTATGTCAACATAGCCACGCCCGAGTTGCTGAAAGTGAATCTGCCCGCCAGTGCCACTGCAGAGCAGAAGGTGGGTACAAGCCTGCACCGGCTGCTCGGGCGCATAGGCTCGTCACGCGACCTTGAGCGCATCATTACGTTTGGCAAAGCCCGAGGCATCATCACCGACAACCAAGACTGTTACTGGAATGCCGGGCGCATGGAGGCCGCACTGCGCCGACTTGTGGGCGAAGAGCCCACAAGCGAATGGTTTGCCCCTGAGAACAAAGCCTTCAACGAGCGTAGCATGACCTATGCCGACCGCAACCAAGCCCTGCATCACTCCCGCCCCGACCGTGTGGTACGGCGCCCCGACGGCCGCCACATCGTGATTGACTACAAGACCGGAGATGATGAGTCGCCAGCGACGATCGGGCGTTACAAGCGCCAGGTGGCAGGCTATATGCAAAAAGTGTCAGCCGCCACAGGATGCAACCGGGTAGAAGGCTACATAATCTACTTGCAATCGTGGCACATCGTGAGGGTGGAAATCTGACCGCAATCACTGACCGTGCCTGTTAAATACCACTACTTAAATGCAGACTGGCCTATTTTTAACCGCACCGTGATACCATATTAAGAAAATAATCACTAATTTTGAGGGTGGAAGGTGTTGCCACTACTGGCACAACCACCTTCATTGGCTTGATTAATTCATTAACAATTCAATACATAAGCCGCGAATGAAAACTTTCATTACTTCATTAGCAATGGTTGCGCTCACAGCCACATCGGCTATGGGAGCAATCACCATCAACGGGACCGCTTATGATTGCGACACTCTGCAGCGTCGCCAAGTGGGCCCAGGTATCATCAACACTATCATGCGTCTGCCCGATTATCCGCTCAACGTGTACATTCTTGAGACCGACCTCAATAACCAGTACAACAGGGTGGAGACCACCATCAGCCAGGGCAGGGTGGGCACGACCGAGTTGCTCACCAACGCCTACAACCGCATCCGCACTGCCACAAAGCGACCTTTGGCCGCCTGCAATGCCAACTTCTGGTGCGTGACCGGACACGGACAGCCATTCACCACCTACATGATGGGATCACCATTCGGTGCCGTGGTGCGCAATGATACCACTTTCCTCAACACCAACACGATAAGTGGTACCGACATGTGGAACGGTGGCCCTTACCGTACCGGAGCATCGGCCATCAGCAAAGACAAGACCCTATACTTCGGCCATCTCACATGGGCAGGCTCAGTGAAATCGCCAAAGCTGAGCACTCCACTTGACATCGCCACCATCAACCGCCGTGCCCGCACCAACCAATTGGTGCTGTGGAACGGAGCCTACACCAAAACTCGCGAGTTTGAGAACAACTGGACCGACTACAACACCCAGGGCGACAATGCGAGCGACAACTACTATCTGGAGCTCAAGGCCGGAAGCTCTTGGCAAGTGAGCCAAGACATGACATTCGTTATCAAGAAGATTGTGAAGGGCGCCGACCGCCAGAAACTCGGTGACTATGACGCGTGTCTCACTCCAACCGGCACTTTCAAGGCTCTGATGGACGGGCTGGCTGAGGGCGACGAACTGACCATTAACCAAGGATGGACCACTGCCGACGGCAGTACCCAGGTGAAGCCCTTGATTGAGAACATGGTTGAGGGTAACGCCACAGTGATGATGAACGGGGAGCTCACATCACGCAACACCGACGAGGTGTATAACTCACAAGTCTACTCTCGTTGCGCCTATGGTGCCAGTGCCGACGGAAAGCATCTTTACATGATTGTGATTGACAACTCGGTGAGCAAGCTCTACGGCCGCTCGGCAGGTTGCCCTACCGCTGTGATGTGTCAGATACTGAAGAGTGTGTGCCCCGACGTGAGCACCGTGGTCAACTATGACGCTGGCGGCTCGGCCGAAATGATGGTTGCCGGAAAAATCATCAATACCACCACCGAAGGCACACCGCGCGCCGTGGCTTGCGGCTGGATGCTGGAGAGTGTGGCTCCCGAAGACAACACTATCGCCTCGATCGCTTTCGATGACCACCGCGTGAGTATGCCTGTATATTCGTCATACACACCGAAGGTGTTGGGCTACAACAAATATGGCGACCTCATCAGCACCGACGTGCAGGGATTCTCTCTCGCTACCGATTCAGAGATCGGCACCACCGAAGGTCAGACTGTGACCGCCGGCGGCAACGTGACAACAGGCATTATAACAGCCACATACAACGGACTTAGCTGCAGCACACGCATCACCACAATGGCAGCCCAACCGGCAATAGCAGCCAAACCTATCCTTATCGATAACCGCTATGCCTCCATTCCGGTAAATGCCACCATCAACAACACCACCTACCAATACGACCCTGCACGCCTCGGTTGGAGCGTAGGCGACCCATCGGTGGCAACCATAACCAACGGCAAGTTGCATGGCGTGAGCAACGGCAGCACACGCATTGAGTGCCAAATAGGTGACATGGTGGACGTGGATACCGTGAATGTGGAAATCAGCAACAGTCCCTATATTAACCAAGACTGGACAGGGTGGACGGTTAAGGGCTCTGGTGCATCCGACATCACGCTCAGCGAGAGTGGCTTGGTGAACTACACCTACAAAACGTCACGTGCTCCCTACATCACATTCCAAAAGCAGGTGCAGTTCTACAGTCTGCCCGACACCATCGGCATCGAGTTCACCAGCTCAATCAATATCGACTACCTGACACTCGACGTGCGAAACAACAAATTCACATCATCGAACTACGTGCGCTATGACAACAATGGCAACGGCTTCGAGGCCGGCAAGACCTATGTGGTGAAAATAGATATCGACGCCCTGGGAGGAGCCGACGATATCACCACCTACCCGATTACACTTCGCGAGGTTAAGTTCGTGCCTAATAAGAGTGCAACCAAGGGTGCCCAAACGCTCGACATCAAGCGCATATACAGCCACTACAACCTCAGTCCTAGCGGCATCAATGATGCCGCAACTGATGCCAAGGCATCAAATGTGAGAGTCGCCGGTAACGTGATAAGCGTGACTGGAGCCAAGCAGGTGGCGGTATATAGCACCACCGGTGTCATGATAAGCACATCGGCAGTGACAACAGCTCAAGCCGGAGTGTATGTAGTGGTGGCCGACGGTGTTGCCACTAAAGTGGCGGTCCGTTGACAACCAATCGGCAAAAGCGCCCTCCCACATGAGCCTTTAGCCATAATATAAATGCAATAATAGCGCCCCGTGTAGTCGAAACTGCACGGGGCGCTTTTATTGGTTTGATGTGCCGAAGTCTGGTAGTAGCCTATGTCATCTAACGACTACGGTGCGTGCCACGCTTCCGTTGCGCACCACATACACTCCCTGCTGTAGGCCGGTCACTTGCAGATTACCTCGACCGGAAGCCACTGACTGGCCGGTTATCGTGAATACCGCGATTGGACTGTTGTCGCTGTTGGCCACGGTTAGAGTGTTGCCGTCGACACGGATAGTGCCATCGGTTCGTGCTGCGTCAATTCCGGTGGGAGTGGCAACCGACACCTTCACGTTATCGAGATAGATGAAGTTGATGTCTTTCACGCACTCGCCCACGAAGCCTATGCGCAGCGTCTTGGCATTCTGCAAATTGGGGATTGTGTAGGTGTGGGCTGCCCAAGTTTCCGATGTGTCGACGTCGGCAAGGAGTTGCCATTTGCCGTAATCGGCGCTCACCTCTACGCTCAGTTTCACATTGCCGGTGGGCATTTCGCTGACAAACGACAATGTGGCCTCGTTGAGTGCGCTGACGTCGAGTTTCGGAGTCTGCAGACGGGTTTTTGCGCCCACTTGATATCCTCCGAAGTTGGCATATGCGCCATCGCTCTCCATATCGGCATCTTCGCGCAGGCTCCACGGGCCATTATAGCTCTTGCCGGCGAGGGTGGCAGTAGTCCAAAGTGTGGTTGAATAAGCCTTGTCGGTGAAGCCCTCCTCGAACGGCAAGTCATAGGGGCGTCCGGTGAGGATGGTATCAGACACGGTAGCTGTAGTGGCTTTGCCCACTGTGTTGTGTGCCACCACCTTGAAGTATGCCAGTGCCTGAGAGCCCTCGGTGTCGATTCCGGTGACAGTGGCCGTTGTGCCTGTCACATTCTTGGCTACGGTAAGCCCCTGGTGCGAAGTCACATCGTATTGTACGGCTTCCGGGTCGACATATCCGCCATTGATGCCGGTTGCGGCCGAAGCGGTCCAAGTCACAGTGGCAGTGCCGTCGCCGTTGTCAGACACACTTGCGCTGGCTGGCGATTGCGGAACGTCGACACCCACATAAGCTGAGGCCTCGGCGCTTTTTCCCTCGCCGTCGGCATTGGCACAAGTTACGGTATAGGTGTAAGTCCCGGCTGCCGAAATGGCGTCGTCAACATAAGTCACCTTCTCGCCTGGAGTTGCAGTCTTAGCCTCAGCCACAACGGTGGTGCCGCGGAGAATGCTATAGGTGATCGGGCCAGTGAGCGCTTTTCCGGCGGCACTGGTTGCTGGAGCCGTGAACGCTACTGTGGCTGAAAGAGCACCTTTGTCGGCAGGGGTCACGGTCAGATCGGCTGGTTGGGCAGGCACATTTAGGCTTTGGCCTGCCGACACTGCCAAATCGTCGAGGTAGAGTGTGCCCTTGTTTTTCTCGCTCACGGCGTGGAATCCGATGTAGAAGTTTCCGTCCTCATCGGGCACAATCTCCATAGTCTCAGTGATGGCATTGCGGCTTGTCACTGTATAACCGGTGGTGTCTTTCAGCACTGTTGTCATTGCCTCGGCTGAGGCTGCCTTGCCAAGTCGCACCTCGAGTCGCTCCTCGCTGCGCGAGCTGAGTGCCCACACCTTGTATGACAGTGTGTAGGATTTTCCAGCCTGCAGTTTGAGGGGCGGGGTGATGAGCCAGTCATCGGCATTGTTCTTTGAGTTGTATCGGTAAGTGACATTTCCCGATCCCTTTTTCCAAGTCGAGGCATCGGCGTTGGCATCGATTATGGTGAATAGGTCGAGGGCTGTGGTGGCACTGAAATCCTCGGCATAAGGGGGCACAAGAGCCGAGCCGATGTTGATGGAATTTGATGCGGCAGCCGAACTCTTGTGTGTGCCGTTGACGGCCACCACCTCATAGGAGTATGAGGCGAGCTGATCGGTGTCGAACTCTTCAGTAAACGTAGTTGCCACACAGGTCGACTGCTTGCCGTCGGGCTTGCGTGTCACCTCATAAGAGAGGGCGTCGGCATCGACATAACCGCCGTTGACGCCTGCCACGGGCGCTGCCCAGGTGACTGTATTGACCGAACCGTCGCGGGTGAACTTCACATCGGTCACGGCACAAGGAGTGTCGTAGCCCACATAAGTGGTTGTGTCGACCGCAGGGCTGTTGCCAGTGCTGTTGCCGAGGGTCACGGCAAATGTGTAGTTGCCGTCGGCGCTGAGAGTGACTGGAGCCGATACTGGTGTGCCCACTGTGGCACTGCCTTGTGCCACAGTAGTGCCATTGGCCGTAACGGTGTAGGTCACGTTGCCCTCAACGGTCTTGCCGCTAAAGTCCTCGGCCGGCACATCGAAGGCAACGGCACCCGTGAGAGAGCCCTTGTCGAATGCCAGAGTGAGATTCTCGGCAGGCGACGGCACGCCATCGGCATATTCGTTGGGCACATAAGCGCACACCACCTGGTCGCCCTGTGGCAATGCGCCCACGAGAGTGGCCTTGCCTGTGGCGAGGTCGACGGTATAGAGGTTCGACGCCTCGTCCTGCTCATTGGCAAACCAGTAAAAAACGCCTGTGGCAGCGTCGATGGTGGCCGATTGGAAGTAGGCTCCCGGCCTGACCCCGGTGTCGCCAATGGAGTCAATCGCGCCTGTGGTCTTGTTGACGCTCACAAGTACACCGCCGTTGTTGTCGCTGCTGGCAGCGGCGGTAGAGGCAGTGATGCCGTAGAGCTTACCATCGGCCGTGGAGGCAAGCACACGCAATGGAGCCGACAGAGCGGCAATGTAGGTCTTGGTCATACCCTCGAGATCCCATGTGGTGAGGGCATACGAAAGTGACTTGGAATCGGTGTCGTAATGGAAGTTACAGCAATATACTGTACCCGTGGTGGGGTCGGTAGTGACCGACATTGCAGCATTGTTGTAAGCCTTGTCGAGGTCGTAGCCCACACTTGTGCGGCTCACTTGCTGGTTGGTGGCGAGGTCATACTTGTAGTAGTAGGCCGCCGACACATAGCCATAGCTCACCGCATAGTCGAAATAGTAGAGATTGGTGCCCTTGACCACCGAGCCGCCACTGGCGCTGATGCGCGGAATCGACACCTGTAGCTTGCGGCTGATTGGTGTGGTGACGGTGTAGTCATAGACCCCGTAGTTGGTTACGTCCTTGTTGTTGTCAAAGGTCATTAGTCCCCTTATCCTCATGTTTTTCTGAGAAGGCACCTTGACTGGAGCCGATGCGGTCTGCGCCATTGAGCAAGGTGACTGGAGTAAGAGTGACGTGGCCAGCAACAAAGAGAATGAAATTTTCTTCATTGTGATACGATATTAAGTGTTAGTAAATGAATTTTTGCGAAACACAACGCAAAATTAATGCAAATTGATTGCAATTAAGCACAAAGCAGTTCACTTTGTTAACGTAGTTGGCGAGAATTCGTCTTATCGGTCGTTGTCACCGCACGATGTTTCAATGCCTTGCAGTAACACTGACAAGCAGAGCCGGCAACCATTGAGTGATGATTACCGGCTCCGTCTATAGGCTAATTCCGTTTAGGAAATCATTTTGCGAGAAGCTTGTAGGTGTATGCACCCACTTTGAGCACATAGACGCTGGCTGCGTTGAGTGTGAAAGAATTCACACCGGTGCGTCCTGCCACGGTCTGTACGAAGCGTCCGTCGAGTCCGTAGATATAGATAGGCTCTGCCTTCACGAGAGTGACACTCACTTCGCGGCCTGCCTGGCGCACTACTGGAGCGGCAGCGTCGGCAGAGATGCCTCCGATGCCGGTGTTGGCTTTGAGGTCGACATTGATTACGTTGCTTAGTGATGTGTACTCGGGATAGCCGAAGAAGTTGTAGCGGAAACCCTCAACGGCATAGCCATACTTGCCGTTTTCCTCAAGGTTTGATAGTGTGTACGTGAGGTTGCTGCCTCCCATGATGGTGTCGGTGGCAAGCGAAATCTTGGTGGTGTCGCCCGCATTGATTGCCTGTGTGATGGCGATTTCGTCGATTAGGTATTTCTTGAGCTTGCTTTCCTCGATTGAAATGCGCATTTCCTCGGCACCGTCGGTCATCTGCCAAGTTTCTTCAGCCACACCATTGGAATCGAAGGTCACTTTGTGGATGTTGAGCGCATTGTTGACCACATAGCCCACACGATAGAGCGAGAGGTAGTCGCCAGCAGTGCCATAAGCCTTAATCTTAATGGTGTAGTTGCCGTTGTCAGCGGCAAGATTGAGTACCGGAGTCTGCACATAGGAGAGGTTCATCGGGAAACGTCCGGCATTGGCGCCGAACATGCCCTCGGCTGTGATGAAGTTGCGGCCAATCCAGCCCGGGGTGGCAGTCACCTCATCGGGGTCGCTGATTGAGACGGGCGAGGTTGTGGTGCCTTGTGTCGCCTTCGAGAAATCGTCGTAAAGTACAGTTCTTGTACCTGCCTCGGCGGCTATCTCATACTTGTAAGGGTGAATAATGTAACCTGCAGCCTTGGGCAGACGGTTCCAAGTGGCTGTGAACGAAGTGCCGGTAACATCTACAGCCTCAGTGGCAACCGGAGAGAGAAAACCGTCGACGATGATGAAATTGGAGAGGTCGCTTGCGGCAGTGTCATTCTTTGCCTGCACATAGTAATAATAAACCTTGTCGGCATCAAGTCCGGTCACTTTATATGACTCGGCAGTGGTGGCATGGTCGCGGAGCACATAGTCGGGAGCCTCATAAGTGTAGGAAATTGAGTTGATGGCCAGGTCGCCCACCTTGCCGTCGTCTTTGACAAGAGTGATGAGTACTTTGCCCACATTGTAGGGGGTATAGCCGAAAGCCTCGGTGAGGTTGAAGTCACTGCGTTGTGCGAAGTAGAGGGCCTCGATCTGGCCCGATGTGATGAGCTCACCGCTTTTGTTGTATATTTCCACCTTGAACACGCTCGAGTTGTTGCGGGTGATAGAGTCGGCATTCACCAGGCTGGCATTAAGCACATAACTCTTGATGTTGCCACCAAGCAGTAGGGGAGTTGTAACGGCATCGCCGGTGGCGTCGAGAAGGAGGTGGTTCTTGTCGTTGTAGTATACCACGTCGGTTGAGCCGGCTGCGGTGACATTTACTTCCCATCCGGCGGGATAGTTTGGGGCGGCTTGGTTGATTTTGCCGTTCGACTGGCTCACTGTCGAGAAATCTTCGGTTACAGTGGTGTCGGTTGCGGCGGGAGTGAACACGCTGAGCAGGTAGTTGGAGCCTGCCTGTCCCTGCCAGTTGGCCACAAATGAGTTGCCGGTATACTCGGTGTAGTCGGAGGCAACGGGGATTACAGGTGCGGCCGAGGCCAAAGCGGCCACGCTACCACACAGCAATAAGCTTAGTAGATTTTTCTTCATAAATTAATAATGTTGATATATATATGTTTTTACTAAATGTCTATTTCTTTAGCCCCCTCCATGGAAGGTCTTTCTGATGATTCCGTCGCAAAATTACAAATTTTTAGACGCTATATCAATTTTGGCCGCAGTTTAACAATAGAAACTTTAAAAAAATGAAACTTCAGCAGCTTTTTTTTATGTAAAAAAAGTGTAGTCAAGGATGTGGCTGGGAGTCTAAATGCTGAAATGTGCCAATATGCAAGCATATCGGGTATAAAAAACAGCAATCGGCAATGATGTTTAGTGAAAATGCATTAATTTTGCAACCAGAAACTACAGTGACGGTTAAAACCGTGATTATTGGCTCCTGAAATTTACAATTTACAAACTCATATTCATTCACACACGAATCTGCAATTTATGAAAATCAGAACTCTACTCATCATGCCGGCCACAGCATATCTGATGTTGTGCGCCACCACGGCCCATGCGGCCGACGTGCTTGTTCCGCCCTACACGCTCAACCTCACCGACGAGACCGAGAGGGCAAGCTATACCATCATCGACGCCAATGGCGACGGCGAGACATGGGGAGGGTCGAAGTACTACTTCCGCTGCCACACGGCAGGAGAGAAACAGGCCGACGACTGGCTGATATCACCCGGAATAAAACTCGAGGAAGGCAGCACCTATACCGTGACCTACACCGGCCACAACAAACAGAGCGACAAGCCTGAGCGCGTGGCTCTCTTTGCCGGCACGAGCCCCACGGCTGAGGCCATGACTCTCACCGTGATGCCCACCATCACCTTCACTTCGGTACAGAAAGAACTTCATACAGCTACTTTCAAGGCTCCGAGTACTGCCACCTACTACTTCGGATTCCACTGCACATCTGATGCCGGAATGTATTATGCTTACGTCGACGGTTGGGGTATCAGCGCACCAGCCGGCAAGCAGAGCCCCGACTCGGTTACTTCGCTCAAGGTGACGCCTGGAGCCAAGGGTGCGCTGCAGGCCACCATCAGCTTCAAGACCCCGACAACCAATGCTGACAGCAGCGCCATCGCAGCGCTGACTAAGGCCACTGTCTACAATGTGACCACGGGCGCCACAGTAGGCACAGTCGACTCGCCAGCTACCGGCACTGAGCTTAGCGTGGTTGACAACAGCCCCAAAAACGGACTGAACACCTACCGCGTGTATTGCACATCGGCCAACGGCGACGGCGTGACTGCCGACGCAAAGGCATATGTGGGAATCGATGTGCCCAAGGCGGTGGCTCGCGGCAACTGGACCCAGCAGGGGCAGAATGTGGTGCTCACCTGGCCCGCTCCGAGCGAGAAAGGTGTCAACGGCGGCTACGTCGACACATCGGCCGTGACCTATACCGTGACCATGCTCCAGCCGCAATATAAGGAGCTGGTGACCGGACTTAGCGGCACCACTTATACCGACACATCACTGGCTGGGACAAGCGGCCAGACGTTTGCAAGCTATGCCATCACCCCCAAGAGCAAAGCCGGCGAGGGTCAAGGTTCGCCCACTTTCAGCGGTCCGTTCGGAACGCCGTTTGACGCACCCGTGGCTGAGTCGTTTGCCAATGGTAAGCTCTCCTACACTCCGTGGTTTGTGATTGACCATAGCGGTGACGAAAATAGTACATGGGACATCACCAGCAACGGCACCTACCCGTCGCGCGCACCGCAAGACGGCGACTCGGGCATGGCACTGGTGAGCACCAATGGTGACGGTTGTCACACACTGGCCTCGCCCATGTTCAAACTCGGCAACGGCAATGTTCTCAAATTCTGGATAAGCAACCCCGACCGCTACAATTCGCTGTCGCTGGTAATCTCGAGCGACCAGTGCCACAACTGGACTAAGGTGCGCACACTGCCCGTGACCAAGGAGAACTGGGAAGAGCAGACAGTTGACCTCACCGATTACAACGGCAAGACTATTAACATCGGTTTCCGCGCCGAAGTGGAGGCCTACAACAAGCAAATCGCAGTCGACAACATCAGCATCACAACCGGCGAGACATCGGTGGCCAACGTGAGTGCCGAGACATTTACGATATCTACCGACGGCAATGTGCTCACCGTGACTGCCGCCGATGGCACACCGGTGGCAGTGTATGAAGCGGTGGGTCGCCAGATTGCTACCGCATCTGGCTCACTGAGCAAGGCACTGCCTCAAGGCGTGTATGTGGTACGTGTCGGCAACAACAGCCGCAAGGTGGTGCTGAAATAACGCACCGACTGTTGCAGCCCCTCTCACATGGGCAGCGTGCCGCAACAAGACTTATACAACGGGATTGCTCCGAATACAAAACTGAGGGGTAATCCCGTTTTTTGGTTTATTCACGTTTTATGCGGCATTATTAACTGATGCGCGGCCCGCAGTTGATTAGGAAACGACTATCTTTGCAAATGTTTTTTTGAGTTGGATGCCATGTGGCATCACTGGGTATTGCATACTTGCCCCATGCTCGACAACGAATGGCGTATTGATTTTAAGGAGAAATACAGACAATCATCACATAATAATCCGCTTTTCACTATAACAACATATTAATCAGGACGGTCTTAAGCCAATCATAACGGCACGTACCATCCTTAACAAGACCATTTTTTATGAATAAGACAGTACTAACTATTGCAGCTGCATTGCTGTGCGCTGCCGGCGCCAATGCTGCCGTCAATTTCACGAGCTCCATCACCCGCACTGCCGATCAAGACACACTCACGTTTGAGAAAACTCCACTCACCAACGATGACGGCGAGATTCAGTATCAGACAATCTCCACCACCCACGACCAATATAGTTGGCTTATCGGAAAGAGCCAAACCAAGACGCTGAGAGGCCAATTCGCAATCACAGCTACCGACCTTGGCGGCCAGTTCCCGAAAGGCTCGAAACTCACAAGGCTCAGCATCGACGGCTACAACAATGGTGGAAAATGCACCACATTCAACCCCACAGGATTGTGGATTGACGCCTATGACAGCGTTCCCGAGCCCGACTACCTGCACGGATACTCGAGTTGGACTACAGCCGCTATCAACAAGGTGAGCGACTCTCCTTCCTACAGTTTCAGCTCAAGCAGCACAAAAGACGCCAATGTGGCTGTGATTGACATACCGCTCATCAGTGGCCAGCCTTACACTTACACCGGCACCGACCTGCTGTTGACAATGCTGATGGAGTATACCGACAACAATGCGATGAACTACTGCTACAAGAAAGCGGCTGCCGTGCGTGAGATTGCAACCGTGCTCCGCGACAAGGACTTCGCCTTCAGCGCCAAAGGCATCTATAAAAGCGAGAAGGCCCAAAGTTGGAGTGAATCTGGTATAACACTCGACAGCAACACCGTTCCGGCATTCAAACTGAGCTATTACACCAACGACATACGCGTGAAGGTGCGCTCGGCCGACGACCATACAATGGCGGCCTACCTTACCCTTTGGGATGCCACCACAGGCGAAATGCTGTATAGCAACGTGAAGGCAACCGACTACACATTCAGCAACCTCGACTATACCCACAGCTACACCATCAAGGCTTACAACGACTACAGTGACGCATATTACTTGGAGAACATTGACTTCGGTGATGAGGCCGACGCCGTCAACAACGACATTGAGATCGTCATCAAGCACCGCACACTGACTGGTGTGGATGATGCCATCAGTAATGCTGCCGAGGTTGACAGCGTGAAATACGTGAGCATGCAGGGCATTGAGAGCGCAGAGCCGTTTAGCGGTGTGCAGGTGGTGGTGACCACCTACACCGACGGCACACGCACTGCAATGAAGAAATTCATAAAGTAATAAGACCCCCCTGAGGCATAACACGCCAAGGCCTCCCCTTCGGTTCCAGTGTGAGGAAACCAAGGGGAGGCCTTTTTATTCGTTTTTACGTGCCGCCGGCGGTGTCAGCGGTCGAACATCACTCCAAGAAGCCAGGTCACAATTGAGAGAACCACGCTATAGAGGAACGCCCACCAGAGGCTCTCGACGTGGAATGCAGGCACTATGGCTGCACAAAGCTCAATCATCAGAGCATTGATAACGAGGGAGAACAGGCCGAGGGTGATGATGTTTACCGGCAGGGCAAGCAGTTTCACCACGGGCTTCACCACAGTGTTGATGATGCCCAGCACTATTGCAATCACAAAGGTCCAGAGCCAGGAGTCGATGCCTACTCCAGGCAGCAGCCAGGCAGTGATACCCACCGCCAGGGCCGACAATATTAAAGTCGCTATCATATCGGTTGTAGTTTGTTCGATTTGCGTTTTTTTTAAAAAAGCGATGTAAAGATAGGCAATATTGGCCAATTTTAGAAATTTCGTGTGGGAGTCCAAATAGAAAGGCAACATTTCTCATGAGATGCGGTGTCGATAGTTGAAAGGCATATGAACTGAAACAATACCCGTAAGGCTAATAGGCTCAGATTTGATGGTCCCATACTGCACAGAAAAGTCGCAAACGAGAACACGCGCAAGGCAGGGTATGCAACTTTAATGGGTGATAGGAACCGCCGTATGCCGAATGGCACGTATGGTAGTGCGAGAGTCCGGAAAAAGAAAAAAAGTAGGAGAAAAACCATTTCGTTTTCCTCCTACTTGGTTGTCGGGATGACTAGATTCGAACTAGCGACCCCACGCCCCCCAGACGTATACTCTAACCGGACTGAGCTACATCCCGAACTAGATGTGCTTTCTGAGATAAATGTTATCCTTCAAAAGCGTTGCAAAGGTAACTCATTTTTTTCAAGCGGCAAAATTTTTGGCGACTTTTTTTACTGGGGAACCAATATTGTCCTAAATTGTAGAGTCCAACAGCAAGTGCAAAATTAGGTAAAATGTTGGAAAAAGCGTTTGA
>CAVIEK010000044.1:3520-17904 GCA_963641805.1 Bacteroides fragilis | reverse complement strand
CCCTACAACGTCCACATTATATAAAAAAAAGCTATTTTTGTGCTTAGGTTAAGTGAAATTTGAATAAATCCAAATAATGAAGATATTTACAACCAAGGCAATCAGGGAAATCGATGAGGCTACTATCAAGGCCGACAATCTGTCGACTCTCGACCTGATGGAGCGAGCCGCGCAGGAAGTGTCGTATGAGATCATGTCGCGATGGCGTCCTGCGCAGCGAATAGTGGTTTTTGCCGGTCCGGGTAACAATGGCGGTGATGCCCTTGCCGTGACAAGGCTCCTTTATGAGCAAGGCTATCGCCCCGAGGTGTACTTGTTCAATATCAAGTCGTCTCACTTGTCGCCGGCATGCGCCACTAACCGCGACCGTCTCTTGGAATTAGGCGAGGGCATCAACTTCACCGAAATAGTGCGCGATTTCATACCACCTGAATTAGGCCCCTCTGATGTGGTGGTCGATGGACTCTTTGGCAGCGGCCTGCGCTCTCCGCTCAAGGGTGGATACACAGCCCTCGTGCAATATATCAATGACTGCCATCCGTGTGTGGTGTCAATCGATGTGCCCTCTGGACTGTTTGGTGAGTGGAACATGGGATGCGACCGCCGCAACATAATCCGGGCGAGCCTTACGCTGGCTTTTCAGTTCAAGCGGCTGTCGTTTTTCTTCAAGGAAAATGCCGATTTTATCGGAGAATGTAAGGTGCTTGACCTTGAGATGAATGCAGATGCCATAGCCAACACAACGGCCGATTTTTATCTCATTGAGCGTCAGGATATTCAAAGTGTGCTTAAGCCGTTCGGACGCTTCATCCATAAGTATGACAACGGTACGGTGCTCGTCGTGGCCGGTAGCTACGGCATGATGGGAGCTGCCGTGCTGGCCGCGCGTGGCGCGATGCGGTCGGGTGCAGGACTTGTAACGGTGCATGCGCCACGGTGCGGTTACGTGCCATTGCAGACTGCGGCTGTCGAGGCACTTTTTGAGGCCGACTCAAGTGAGTTCTTCACCACCCAGATTGAGCTACATCACGATTTCAAGGTGGTGGCGCTCGGGCCTGGTATGGGCACACGCACCGAGACTGTCGACGCCATCGACTCGTTTCTGAAGACGTGCCGGCGCCCGTGCATCCTCGACGCTGACGCTTTGCGTTGCATCCACTATCGGCCAGTGTTGTTGCGCAGCATCCCCAAGGGGTCGGTGCTCACACCCCATGCCACTGAGTTTGATGCCCTTTTCGGCAAGCACAACACCGACGAGGAACGCCTTAAGAAGGCTATCGAAGTGTCGAAGCTGCATGAGGTGACTATTGTGCTCAAGGGACATTACACCATGACGGTGCGCCCCGATGGCAAGGTGTATATCAACAGTACCGGAAATCCCGGCATGGCTACCGCCGGAAGCGGCGATGTGCTCACCGGTGTGATAGCCGGTCTTATGGCTCAAGGCTATCCCACCGACTGCAGTGTGTGGATGGGTGTATATGTCCACGGGTTGGCCGGTGACTTGGCTGCCCGCATCCATGGTGAACATGGCTTGATGGCTGGCGACATAGCCGATGCCGTTGGCCCCGCCATCAGCGACCTGCTTTCTGACGTCGTCCGCAGGTGACCAAGAGATTTGTATAACGACAAAAAACAACCTCTGAGAATATTATGATTAATTGCAAGTCAACCTTGATAGTGGCGGCAACTGCCATGCTGGCGTTGCCTTCCGTGGCACAACGCACGCAGAAGTTCACTGCCGACAAAAACAACGAGTATGGCCTCACCTATGAGCTGCCTACCACCAAAGTGCGCATCTATGCGACCGCAATGAAGACAGTGAAAAAGGCGGGCCCATTTTGGAAATACGCAAAAAAGTACCTGGGCACCGACGATGTGGTGACAGCCGACTCGCAGACGTGGGAACTCACAGGGGTGAGCCTCGTGAGCTACGGCGTGCCCGACAACTCTCAGCAATACCTCATGCAGTTCAAGAGCGGACAAGCTCCGTTTATTATGAAGACAGCCGACGACATGCTCCTTGCCATCAACAGTGAGAACACGTTGCCAGCCGAGCCTACGCTCCACACCTCGAATGGCCAGCCTACGCTGCTCGACAACAACAACTACATCAGCTCACTCTCTGGCGACATCTTGGCCAGCGAGTCGCTTTCGAAGCGCGCCGAGCTTGCCGCTCAGCAAATTTATAAAATACGCCAAAGTCGCACCGACTATGTGACCGGCGAGGCCGACACAATGCCCGATGGAGCTGCCTTGAAAATAATAATGCAGCAACTCGATGAGCAGGAAGCCGCACTTACCGCAATGTTTGTGGGAACTGTTACTACGAGCACAGCAAGTAATGCTTTCAGCTACAGTCCGGGAACCGACGACGTGGCAAATGCTGTGGTTTTCCGTGTGAGCGACGCTAATGGCCTTGTCGACAAGAACGATCTTAGCGGCGAGCCAGTGTACTTGTCGATGCGCGTGATTAATCGTGGGAAACTGCCGGTGAACGAGAAGGGTGAAACCAAGAAGTTGCCAAAGGATGCCGTAATCTACCGCATTCCGGGTAAGGCCCAGTTGACACTCACCTATAGCGGAAAGCAGGTCGCTACCGCCGATTTCGACTTGGCTCAGCTGGGTGTGGACTTCGGTCTAGACCCTGACTTGTTTTCCAATAAAAAGCAGCAAAGTTATGTGAAGCTGTCGCCATCAACCGGCGCCATCATCGAGATGGGTAACGTGGGCCAGCAACAGTGAACCGACCAAATAAAAGCAGCACCGGCTTGACTCTCAAACGGGAGGGGCAAGCCGATGCTGCTTCTGTGCTGTTCGGGGCCGTTCAGCCTTTATCCTTCGTGGTGAGCCTCACAAGTTCGATTCGTGCAGAAGTCTTTTTCATCACCGTCAGGCGAGCCGTGTCGGTCTCGATGGAATCGCCCTCATTGGGTATCTCGCCAAGGCGATTGATCAGCAGGCCGGCTAAGGTCTGGTAATCGTCGCTTTCTGGCAGATTCAGGTGGTAGGTGTCGTTGATGTCCTCAATCTCCATGCGTCCCGAGAACTCATAGGTGGTGTCGTTGATTTTGCGCGATACCAGACGCGGACGGTCGTGCTCGTCCTCAATCTCGCCGAATATCTCTTCCACAAGGTCTTCAAGGGTGACCATGCCTGCGGTGCCGCCAAACTCATCGACCACAATCGCCATACTTTTCTTCTCTTTCAGCAAATTTTGCATCATCTTTTTGGCAAGCATGGTTTCGGGGGCAAATATAACAGGTTTCACGCAGTCTTTCCAATTTACCTCGGGCACAAACAACTCGCTCACCTGTATGAATCCAAGCACGTTGTCCACATCATCGTGGTAAACCACTATCTTCGACAGGCCGCTGCGGGTGAACAGGTCGCTCAGTTGCTCGCGGGTGGTCTCGGCAATGTCCACACCCACAATTTCGTTGCGTGGTATCATGCAGTCGCGCAGATGTGTGTTGCTGAAGTCGAGGGCGTTCTCAAATATCTTCACCTCTTGCTCCACCTCTTTGTTCTCATCTTCACGCTTGTCGATGTTTTCCTGCAGATAGGCGTCAAGCTCATCTACCGAGATCATGTTCATTTTCTCGGGGTCGGCCTTTATGCCGCAAATGCGCATCAAGGCAGCCGATAGCAGAGTGGTGAATTTCGAAATGGGCCACAATATGTAGTACACAACCATCATGATTGGTGCGCATGCGCGCAGCGATCTGTTAGGATTGATGCGGAATATGGTCTTGGGCATGAATTCTCCCACAATCAGGATGATTCCGGTGGAGATGATTGTCTGTGACAGCAAGAGCAGAGCCTCGCTGTCTCCGGTGAATTTCGTCAGTATGTCGTGGAACAGCTGTGCGATGGCCATACCATAGACCACATTGGCAATGTTGTTGCCCACAAGCAGTGTGGATATGAGAGTGTCCTTATGCACGTAAAAAAGGTCGATGATGCGGTTGATGATACCGCTCTTCTTCACGTCGATCTCGACGCGCACCTTGTTCGACGACACGAAGGCAATCTCCATTCCAGAGAAGAATGCCGAGAGCATCATCGATATGAGAGCTATGACAAGTGGGTAGACTAAGTCGTTGTTCATCTAAATAACAGGCAATTGATAAATCCTGCCGCAAATTTACTACAATCTGCATTCCTGAGCAAATAATGCTGTCGTGGGATGGCGACTGTAGTAATGGCAATATGCCTGGCAGTAGAGGGGGGCTTACGGTCAGGAAAAAGCAAGAGCATGCCTCTTGAGGCATGCTCTGTGATATGGTTCCCAGTGTGGGGATGGCTGGTGGCTCATGTCAATTCCCGCCAGCGGCCATCTTGGCCTGGTCGATGGGGAATATGGCTTTCACCTTGTGTATCTGGTAGGTGGTGAGTTTCTCATTGGAGTCATATCCGTAGCCCTCAATCACGCGGTCAATTTTCTCGATGTGGATGAAGGCATCAGAGTAGAGTTGGTGCTCGCCCTGGTCCCAATACATCTGGTCGGTGAGAATCAAGTCCTTGTTCACATTGGTGATGCGCACGTTGCCGTTAAGGCTCCACAACCGCGCCTGCTCGTCATAGTAGGCAGAATCGCACCTTATCGATGTTACGGTTTCGAATCCAGGCCCCAACTCTTCGGCAATCACTCCGTCGGGAAAGGTCCAGTGCGGCTTCTTGGCCTCCTCATACATCAGCCACGTCTTGGTGGTGATGCGGTAGCGTGTGTGTCCTGAGTCGCTAATCACGGTCTGCACGTTGCGCGACGACATTGTGGGCACCTTTTCGGGGTTGGTGCTGCGCTTTACGGTGCTTGTCACCTCATCCTTGCATGCGCTCACTGCTATGGCTACGGCCAATACGAGCAATATGTGAAACCAATTCCTCATCTGTGCCTCGGGGTCTGTCAATCAGTCGCCGTGGGTTAGCGGATCTTGTTTTTCCAGAACCACAGTTCGTTGAACGTAACGCTCAATGTCACGTTGAAATAGTCCTCGCTGATAAGGTTGGTAGGCTTGGTGTAGCGGTGCTTCCATTCAAACCCCAAGTTCACTAGGGTCTTGCCGCTCGGTGCGGGGAATGTAAAGCCCATCCCGAGCCCGTAGTCGCGCACGTTGTTTCCGCCCACATTCACGTAGTCGTGGTTATAGTGTCCGCCAAAGCGGTAGCTCATGCGCTTGAGGTAGCTGCCCCTTGAGTTGGGCGTGAATTGCAATCCGGCAGCCACTTTCCACCGGTTGTCAAACTTCATGCTGCTGCTCTCGAAGCCTTCGAGTGGCGCATATTTTGCCTTTGCCCAGTCTTGGTAGGTGAAGTCGATCTCAGCGGTCAGCTGGTCGGCATGTGAGAAACTTAATCCCACACCTATGGTATTGGGCTTTTGGTATTTGCCTTTGAGCGAGGTGTAGCCTATAGAGTCGGCTTTCGTTTCCTGCCCGGCATCGTAATAAGCACCCCATGTGTGGCCGCGGAATGTCTTTTTGGGTGAGTAGGTGACACCTACCACCACATTGTCCTTGCGGTTGAGTCGCGCGCGGTATTGCAGACCGAAGTTCACGTTCCAGTCGCGTACTTCCATCACGCGCTCAAACAGTGTGGTCGATGTCGAATAAATATAGGTGTCGTTGGAGATTGTGCCGAACATGTAGCTCACGTTGGCGCCAATCGACAAGCCGCTAACCGGCTCCCATCCTGCGCCCACATAGAACTCGCTGATGCCGCCTGAACCGGAACGGGTCTCCGTGCTGCTGTTTTCCAATGTGTTGCCGAATGAGTATCCAACCGACGAGAACGGCACAATACCAAATGAGCCACCCACGTGCTTGGCAATCTTAAACTCGGCATTGATGTAGTCGAGGCCTCCGCCGAATGCGTGACCTTTCACCCCGTTCTCTTTCGACCACACGTTAGTCAGGTCGAGGCCTATGTCCCACAGAAACGTGAGCGAGTCGACTGCGGCGTATGATGCCGGGTTCATTGCATTGATTTGCCTGCCATTTTGCATGGCATAGCCCACACCGCCCATCGAGCGCTGCAATCCTGTTGCATTCTCGCTCATCAGGCCATAGCCTATTTTCGAGTAGGGGCTGGTGGAACTTTGTGCGCCAGCCAGGCCTGTGCCTGCTGTGAGCAGGAAGGCCGCGATAAGTGCGTTATATGTTTTTCTCATTATATAATAATATTCTGTTTAATCCTTTGGCCAGCATGTCGCGGTCAACGGTCACGCTGTTCCGCAGCATGCCGCATATTATCTTGCTGTCGCCACCTGTGAGGAACGTGGTCAGCTCGGGCGTCTTGGCCTTGATGCTGTCGATGGTCCCGTCAATCTCGTAGGCCAGGCCACGTGTTGCACCGCTGCGTATCGCGGTGTCGGTGTCGATGCCTATCAAAGGCGTGTCTCCTTCCTTTTCCACAAGCGGCAGTCGGCTGGTGAGCATGTTGAGCGACTTGATGCGCATGCACAACCCCGGCGAGATGTTGCCGCCGCGAAAATTGCCGTCGGCATCCACCATATCGAGCGTTGCCGCCGTGCCCACGTCCACTATCAGCGATGGCTTGCCGGGATTTGCCTGCCATGCCTCAACTGCTGCGGCTATACGGTCGCAACCCAGTGTGTTGGCCGACCGGTAGGTGATGGCTATTGGGAGCGGGGTAGCGCTACTCAACTTGATGTAGGTGGGCACGGCTTCCGTGAGAAACTCGCTGGCCTCATCGTCGCCTTCCACTACACTGCTCACAATCACAGCGCCAATGTCGTAGTTTGCCATAAATCGCTTTAGCATCGATGTGTCGAAATGCTTATAGCGCTCCGTGCCTACAAAATTCTCGCCTCTGAACAACGAAAGCTTTGTCGACGAATTGCCTCTGTCGATTGTGAGATTTAAATTCATTTAGCCACAAAATTACTAAATACGAATTAATTAATGAGCCTTTTGCACAATTTTTACCACTTGTTTTGCTTTTTATAGCATAATAGATGCTGCTTACGGTCTCGTTGAAGGGGTCTTAACATTGCCAAAGCATGCCGTGTCGCAGGTCTCGCCCAACGGGAATTGGCTTCAGTCGGCTGCGTCACCCGAGGCTCGGAAGCCGTCTTTGCCATCTTTTCTCTGCTTTTGTAAAAAATGGTCAAGCGCTTTTTTGCCATTGCGCGCGATTTACATTATTTTTGCAAAAATATTCTCAACCCGTTAAACATGGAAGAAGTAACCATAAAAGGTATGACGTTTGAGCCATACCTTCTGAAAGAAGAGATCGCCAACCAAGTGAAACGTGTGGCAGCCGAGATTAAGCGAGACTGTGCCGACAAAAAACCGATTTTTCTGTGTGTGCTCACCGGGGCCTTTGTGTTTGCCGCCGACCTTTACCGGGCGTGCAACATCCACGAGAGCGAAGTGGCTTTCATCCGCTTCAAGTCTTATGACGGTACACAGTCCACTGGAGAGGCAAAGCAGGTGATGGGACTTTCTGAAGACATCGCCGGGCGTACGGTAATCATCATCGAAGACATCGTCGATACTGGCATCACCGCTATGCAACTGCGCAAATATCTCGCTCAATTCAAGCCCCAAGAGGTGAAAATGGCCACTCTGCTCTATAAGCCCAAGTCTCTTCAAGTGGGTAATCCGCCGGAATATGTGGGTTTCGAGATTCCTTCAAAGTTCATTATAGGCTATGGCCTCGATCTTGACGGCTTCGCCCGTGATCTTGAGGATATATATGTGCTCAAAAAACCTCTTGACGAGTGATCGGCACAACCGATTTCCCCATCGCACAAAAAAAAGAGAATCAATTACTTAACAACATAAAGGTAAGAAAATGCTAAACATCGTTATTTTCGGCGCTCCGGGCTCAGGCAAAGGTACTCAGAGCGACAATCTGATCAAGACTTACGGTCTTTTCCATATCTCAACCGGCGATGTGTTGCGCGACAACATCAAGCGCGGCACCGAGCTCGGCAATACAGCCAAGGCTTATATCGACAAGGGTCAGCTCATCCCCGATGAACTGATGATAAACATCCTTGCTTCGGTGCTCGATGACAATGCCGCAGCTGCATCCAAGGGTGTGATTTTCGACGGATTCCCCCGCACCATTCCACAGGCCGAGGCTCTCGAGACAATGCTCAAGGAGCGCAACACAGGCGTCACTGCCGTGGTGGGTCTTGAGGTTCCCGAGGAAGAACTCGTGGAGCGACTCATTAAGCGTGGCAAGGAAAGTGGCCGTAGTGACGACAATCTGGAAACCATCAAGGGTCGTCTTGATGTTTACCACAACCAGACTTCACCCCTACAGGATTTCTACAAGCAGAAAGGTCTGTATCATGCAATCAAGGGAACCGGCACAATCGAAGGCATCTTTGCCGACATCAAGGCTGCCGTTGACTCGGTTTGCTGAGGATTGCCGCATCCCATACAGACACGGAAATAAAGAGTAAAAAAACAGGCGCGTCACCGATGATTCCGGTGGCGCGCCTGTTTTCAGATGGATTTTTAGGGTCGCCTATAGGCGCGTTTTTGATGCCGCAAGCCCAAAGTCTATTGCCATTAGAGTACTCCCTTGGTGCTTGGCAACTGATACTTGAGCACGTCGCGGCGGGCTGCGCACTTTAGGGCGTGGGCGAACCCTTTGAATATTCCTTCAATCTTGTGGTGCTCGTTGATGCCTTCGGCATGCACATAGAGGTTGATGTGGGCACTGTCGCTCACGCTCTTGAAGAAGTGCATAAACATCTCGGTGGGCACGTCGCCCACGCGCTCGCGCTTGAATTCTGCTTCCCACACCAGCCAGCTACGGCCGCCGAAGTCAAGTGCCACGGTGCAGTTGCAGTCGTCCATGGGTAGCACGAATCCGTAACGCTCTATGCCACGCTTGTCGCCCAATGCCTTGGATATTGCCTCGCCTAGGGCGATGCCGGTGTCTTCAATCGTGTGATGCTCATCGACATTGAGGTCGCCGTGCACACTGATGTCGAGATCAAAGCCTGAGTGGCGTCCGATCTGGTCGAGCATGTGGTCAAAAAAACCTAAGCCAGTGCTCACGTTGCACCGGCCGGTGCCGTCAAGGTCGAGCATGATGTCGATTTGTGTCTCGGCTGTGTCGCGCACCACATGGGCAGTGCGTGAGCCGCCACGCAGAAAGTCGGTGATGCGGTGCCAGTCGGCCGCTACAAGGGCAGTGCATTGCTCCAGTCCGGCTTCGGCCACGGCCGCCTTGCCTGCCTCCACGTCGGGCGATAGCAGTATGCCTTTGGCTCCGAGGTTGTGTGCGAGCATCATGTCGGTCAGTCGGTCGCCTATCACGAAACTGCCTTCAAGGTCGTAATCG
Source organism: Bacteroides fragilis (assembly GCA_963641805.1). Classification (GTDB taxonomy): domain Bacteria; phylum Bacteroidota; class Bacteroidia; order Bacteroidales; family Muribaculaceae; genus Sodaliphilus. The sequence goes on along the minus strand of CAVIEK010000044.1, from coordinate 8,574 downwards.
CCATTGATGTATTTTCCCAAAAGGGCTGTGCCTGGCTTGCGGGTGGGCTGGTGCTCGTGCTCGAATGTGCGGTCGATAACCACATCGTCCCATTTCACGCCTTCGCCCTCAAGGGTGTGCATCATCAAGTTGTGTGGTCCTTCAAAATCCTCGACTGGAAACGATGGGGTGCCGAGCCCGTCTTGATTTGTGACCATCACCAGCTCAAAGTCGAGAGTGCGGGCAATGAAGCTGAGGCTGCCAATGACTCCGGGCACAAATTCAAATTTCTCGTATGAGTCAAGTTGGTAGTCGACCGGTGGCTCTACCACTATGGTACCATCGCGGTCGATGAAGAGGGCCTTCCTCTTTGTCGTGTCATTTGCCATATCTTGCTATTCCTTTAATTACTGCTTCGTTTTCACTTTCGGTACCCACTGTAATGCGCAGGCATCCATTGCACCCGTCGAGGTGGCTACGGTTGCGCACAATGATACCGTCGGCGAGCAGGCTGTTGTAAATGCCGTCGGCATCGGTCACGCGCACGAGCACGAAGTTGGCATCGGTGGGAAACACGTGCAGCACTTGCGGCAGTCGCTCCAGATCGCCTATGAGCTTGGCCCGGAGGTCGAGGGCTGTGGCCACTTGGTGGCTAACCTCGTCGGCGTGTGCAAGGCGGTCGATGGCATAACGTTGTATCAGCTCGCTGATGTTGTAGGGATATTTCACACGGTTGAAAAGCTCTATGATTTCGGGTGAGGCATAGGCGATCCCAAGGCGTACGGCTGCGCTGCCCCAAGCCTTCGACAGCGTCTGGAGTACGATGAGATTGGGAAACTCGTCGAGCCATGCCGTCATTGAAGGCTGGCTTGAGTAGTCGATGTAGGCCTCGTCGACCACCACAATGCCGTCGAATTCGCGGCACAGGGTCACCATGTCGGCCGTGGGTATGGAGTTGCCCGTAGGGTTGTTTGGCGAGCATAGCCAAATCACCTTGGCGCCGCGCATTGCGCCGCGCATCGCATCAAGGTCGAGCGTGAAGTCGTCGCGAAGTCTCACCTTGGTGTGCTTCACGTCGTTGATGTCGGCACACACTTTATACATGTCGTAGCTTGGCGATAGCACCACTGAGCGGTCGATGCCCGGACGGCAGAACACACGATACACGGCGTCGATGCACTCGTCGCTGCCCACGCCCAGGAATATGCGCTCGGGATCCACTCCTTTCACTTGTGCCAGCAAATCCTTCACCTTTGTCTGGATAGGGTCGGGGTAGCGGTTATATGGCGTGTTGTATGCGCTTTCGTTGGCATTGAGCCAAACACCGGCCTGGCCAGTGAACTCACGCCGGGCGCAACTGTAGGGCTCGAGGCTCCATATGTTGGGTCTCACTAGTGCCTGCAAATTGAATTCCATAATGTTCTATTTAATGCTTTTTTTGAAGTTTTTGTCTGTGGTTGTGGCTTATTCTTCATCGAGCCGTACGGCCACGGCCAGCCGATGAGCCATAAGATCCTCGCTCTCGGCCATCACCTCCACGGCACGGCCTATTCCGGCAAGGCCATCGCGGGTGAGGTGCTGGAACGTAATTTTCTTGACGAAACTGTCAAGGTTCACGCCGCTGTAGGCCTTTGCGTAGCCGCTGGTGGGCAATGTGTGGTTGGTGCCTGATGCATAGTCGCCGGCACTTTCAGGTGAGAATGGACCGATAAATACCGATCCGGCATTCTCTACGCGGGCGGCAAGGGCTTTGGCCTCGGCATGGTTGATGATCAGGTGCTCGGGGGCGTATGAATTGGCAAACTCCATTACCTCGTCGTTGTTGTGCAACAGAATCACATGGCTGTGGCTCAATGATTTCAGCATCATCTCCTGTCGTGGAAGCCGGGCAAGCAAGCCTTCAATCACAGCAGGCAACTTTTCGGCAAAATCGCGGCTGGTGGTGAGCAGCGTCGACTGGCTGTCGGGACCGTGCTCTGCTTGCGACAGGAAGTCGCTTGCTACATATTTTGCGTTGGCCTCGCCGTCGGCTATGATCATCACTTCCGAGGGGCCTGCAGGCATGTCGATGGCGGTGCCCATGCTGTTTACTTGTAGCTTGGCTTCCATCACGAAGCGGTTGCCCGGACCGAAAATCTTGCTCACTCGTGGAATGCTTTGTGTGCCTAGTGCCATTGCTGCAATGGCTTGTGCACCTCCCGATTTGAATATTTGGGTCACTCCCGCGCGTTTGGCGGCATAGAGTATGGCTGGATTCACTTTGCCGTCACTGCCGCATGGGGTACACATCACCACTTTGCGGCATCCGGCAATGCGGGCTGGCACGGCAAGCATCAGCACTGTTGAAAACAGTGGGGAGTTGCCGCCTGGCACGTAAAGACCCACACTGCCTATCGGCACTGCACGCTGTGAGCACATCACACCGGGGGATGTCTCTACGTCGATGGCGGTCATCGCCTGGGCTTGGTGGAATGCGGCAATATTGCGCTCTGCTATGGATATGGCCTCTTTCAGCGAATCGTCGACCAGCGTTTCAGCCTCGGCGATTTCGGCCTCGCTCACTTGGAGGTGGCTGAGGCTGGCCTTGTCGAACCGCAAGGCAAAATCGCGCAAGGCCTCGTCGCCACGTGTTCTCACTTCGCTTATTATTGCACTCACCGTGTCGTGCAGCTTGCTGGTGTCGGCCACGGCGCGTTTCATCAGCGTAGGCCACTGGGCTCGTTGCGGATATTCTATTATGTTTATGGTTGCCATTTTGTTCTCAGTTATCCTTTTGTTTTTTTAGTCTTGATTATGCGGCCTTTGGTCACATTACCATCTCTTCGATGTTGAGCACCAGAATTCCCTCGGCCCCTACACCCTTAAGGGCGTTGATTACTGACCACAACTGCTTTTCCTCGAGCACCGCGTGAACTGAGCACCAGCCTTCGTCGGCAAGGGGCAATATCGTGGGACTTTTGATTCCGGGCAGAATCTCAACCACTTGCTTGAGGCGCTCGCGCGGGACGTTCATGAGAATGTATTTTTTCTTTTCTGCGGTCTTTACAGCCTCGATGCGGAACAGCAACTCGTCAAGAGCCGCCTGCTTGTCGGCATCGAGCTCCTTTCCGTTGCCTATCAGTACCGCCTCGCTGTCGAGTGCCACTTCCACTTCCTTGAGGTTGTTGCTCACCAGTGTGCCACCGCTCGACACGATGTCGAAAATGGCGTCGGCAAGGCCAATGCCCGGGGCAATCTCCACCGACCCGCTTATCAGATGAATGTCGGCTGTTATACCGTTCTTTTTCAGATAGTCGGTGAGGATGCGCGGATAGCTTGTGGCTATTTTACGGCCGTTGAACCACTCAATGCCGTTGTAGTCGGAGTCTTTGGGTATGGCGAGCGACAGACGGCATTTCGAGAAGCCGAGACGGCGCAATATCTGCACATTTTGCTGTTTTTCCATCACCTCGTTAAGTCCCACGATGCCTATGTCGGCTGTTCCGGTGGCCACCGAATCGGGGATGTCGTCGTCGCGCAGGAAAAGTAACTCCACGGGGAAGTTGCGCGATGGCACCAGCAGGGTTCGTTTTACGGCCGCCATCTTAATGCCGGCGGCGCCAAGTAGTTCCATCGTCTCGTCATAGAGACGGCCTTTTGATTGTACTGCAATTCTAAGCATGGTCAGTAATATTGTATGTCGTTATTGTTGTTTTCTTTTTTGCGGCTGTGCTTTGCCATTGGGAGGCGGTGGCTATAAAAAACAAACCGACCGACAATCCCGCTGAGCACTGTTAGCTGGGAAAGCCGGTTTCTTGAATTCGTATTGTCAACTCAATTATCGCAAGCAATTAATGACACATTGTGATGGGGCACACACGTTATCGTCACTCAGCTTTCCCTTAGGCAGCCGCAATGATGATGGTGATGGTGTCGTGCGCGTGTTGATTGCATAACAATAAATTGTTTTCGTCGGTTGCAAAGTTACGAACTTTCGCCCAATGAGCCAAATAAGTGTCATGCGTTTTTATCGCTTTTTTGCAGTATGCCGCACTCGATGACAGGATCTACAACGGAAAACATTAAAAACGGCGCTACAAAAAAAGGTGCCTATCGGCAATAGCAATATTGAAAAATGTGGTATATTTGCTGAATAGTATCAAAAATGATTTTGGATAGATGAACTTACGATTGAAAATAGCCGCAATGGGCACGGCAATAGCCATGACGGCCATGGCAGCGTCGCCTGTGGTCGGCAATTTCGAGATAAGCGAGGTGTACAAGACAGCTGGCATGAACTTCAAGGCCACCGGCGTGCAGGGTGTGGACGTGTATGTGACTACGCGTGTCTCGATGCAATGGCCCACAAAATTCGGTGACAACGACATCAGAGCACTTCAAGACTCACTCATCGCATGCGCGTTCAACGGGCGTTTCAGCTCGGCCGATGCAGCGATAGCCGATTTTGTGAGCACCCCGGCTGGTTATACCGACTATGCAATGAAGGAGGTCGATGAGATTCCAGTTGATTCTGCTACCCAGGTCTACCAGCAGTGCCTCGATGTGTGGACCGTGGGATTCTGTGACCGCTACATAGTGTACCGTTTCGACTATCTGGTTGATTATGGCGGTGCGCATCCCAATCGTTACAGCCGTTTCCTTAACTACGACATATCCAAAAACAGTGTGCTCAACTTTTCCGACATTTTCAATCCTGGCACCGACAGCACGTTGCTCACGGCAGTGCATCATGCGTTGCAGCTCAAGTATTTTGCCCCCGATGACAGCACCCTTGCCGCCAATTCAGGCATTTTCCCCGATCAATTGATGGTGAGCCGCAATGTGATACTGGATGGCGACGGCATCACGTTCCATTATAACCCCTACGACATTGCGCCGTGGTCGGCGGGAGCGATCAGTGTCACCATCCCCGCATGGGTGCTCAGACACGAGCTTACCCCGCGTGCACGTGAGCTATATGGGCTCGCAGATGATTGACCGCTAGGTTTCTATGCCAGCTTTTGGGCTAAAACAGATTACAAGAAACATTCAATAACTTAAAAAACGAAATGAAAAATATTTGCAAACTCCCGCTC
>CAVIEK010000044.1:0-3510 GCA_963641805.1 Bacteroides fragilis | reverse complement strand
ATCTCCGGTAGGTGCTTGGCGGTATGGCTGTATCGGCCGCCGCACAGACTGTGACCGGACACATTACTTGCGACGGAAAAGGCGTTGCAGGCGTGCCGGTGAGCGATGGCTATGTGGTGACCACCACCGATGCTAACGGTGCCTATAGTTTCACATCGGCCAAAAAGAACGGCTACGTGTTCTATACTCTGCCCAGTGGCTATGAGCCTGAAGTGACGCATGGTTTCTGCCCCGCATTTTGGGCAGCCCTCGACGCCAGTAACACCACTACCGAAACACACGACTTTACACTGAAAAAAGTTGACAACGACAAGTTTACCCTTGTCGTCAGTGCCGACTATCACTTGGCAAACCGCAATAGCGACATAACGCAATTCCGCAACCGTTTCATCGCTCGCATGAAGGAACTCCACTCAAAGGCAACCCAACCTGTGTATTCCACAATTCTCGGCGACCTCACGTGGGATCTGTTTTGGACGCAGAGGAGCTATAATCTCAACAACTTCATCTCCACTCTGCAAGGGTGTGCATTCCCGTTCACCACGTTCTCCGTGATAGGAAACCACGACAACGACCCGAGTGTGGCAGCAAGTCTCACCACCGACTTCGACGCCTCGAAACCGTGGCGCACCATCGTTTGCCCCAACTACTATTCCTACAATCTGGGCAAGGTGCATTTCATTGTACTCGACGACATATATTACCTGAATACAGCCACAGCAGGCAGCTCCTATCCAAGTGGAGTGGTGGGTGACCGCAACTATTGGAGCCGCATCACCGATGAGCAATGGGACTGGATAAAGAAGGATCTTGCCATGGTCGACAAGAGCACCCCGGTGATTGTGGAATTCCATATCCCGGCATGGGATCTCAATACCAGCACCTATGCTGCCACGCAGAACCTGCAGAGCCAACACACCAAGAAGCTTAGCGACCTTCTTGCCGACTATAAGACAGTGCACTTTCTCAGCGGACACACCCACGTCAATCAAGTGTCGCGCCCTGCCGCTTACCCCAACATCATTGAGCACAACATTGCCGCTGTGTGTGCCTCTTGGTGGTGGACCGGCAAGCTCACCAATCGTGACGTGTGCACCGACGGCTCTCCCGGTGGATACTCGCTGTGGCAGTTCGACGGTACCGATATAAAATGGAAATACATGTCGAGCAGCGACAATGAGGGCACGCAAATGCGCCTTTACGACATGAACAAGGTGCGTGAGTATTACCAAAACACTACCGACCTCCAGACGATGCTCACCACCTACTCTTCGAGGGTCAATTTCAAGAACTATGACGACAATGTGGTGATGGCCAACGTGTATGCCTATGACAGTGACTGGAAAATCGAGTTTATCGAGAATGGTGAGCAACTGAGCTACAAACGCGTGTCGACCGAAGATCCATTCCATGTTATCTGCTACGACCTGCCACGGTTCAAGGCTGCCGGATCCTATACATCCACTTTCGCCACAGGCATCAACACACACATGTTTCGGGCTACGTGCAAGACGGCCGACCAGCCTGTAACCGTTAAGGTGACCGATTCGTTCGGGCAGGTCTATATCAAGACCCTCAACCGTCCGGCTGCCTTCAATCTCGATATGGAAAACTATCAGAAGCAGACGCTTGGCACTGATAATGTGGTGAGCGATTTGAGTGGCAACAACTGCACTGTGCACACTTCTGACAACATTTTGGTGATTGATGCCGCAAAGGCCTGCACTGCACAGCTCGTCAGTCTTAACGGCATGACTCGCACACTCACCCTCAGCGAGGGCCGCAACGAGTTTAATGTCAACGCTAAAGGCATCTATGTGGTGAGCGTCGACGGCAAAGGCTACAAGGTGGCTTTCTGACGGCGCACACCGGTATCAGCACACCATCAACGGGCGGTACGCAGGCTTGAAAAGTCGAGATGTGCCGCCCGTTTTCAGCATGATCATGCCGCTGGCCACGTCAGGCATATGCAGTGGCTGTGGATGTGTGACAATAAGCGGGTGCACTGCAACTGTAGTGAAAAAAAGTGGGATAAGCGGCAAGCGTGTTCGCCAGATAGTTAGTATCTTTGCTCTCTCTGAACGAAACAAAAACAATCACAGACACACGACTCATGACTGAATTTCTCCAATCGTACAATATGCTTGGCTTGACCATAGGCCTTGGCACGTTTCTCATAATAGGATTTTTCCACCCGCTTGTGGTGAAAGGGGAATATCATTTGGGCGTGAAATGCTGGTGGATGTTTCTTGTGGCAGGTTTCGTGTTGCTCGCGGGAAGCGTGGCGGTGGCCGATGTGTTGTTGTCATCGCTCATGGGTGTGGCAGCGTTTTCCTGCTTTTGGAGCATTCTTGAAATCAAGCAGCAGCAGGAACGCGTGCGTAAAGGGTGGTTCCCGCGCAATCCTCGCCGTCGCTACCCATGGGACGACGGCCGGCCAGGCGACCGACGCTAACGGGACTTTGGACTAGAGAATATAAAAAAGAGCCTCACTTCTGCTGTTTCAAGTAGCGGTTGAGGCTCTCTTTAAACTAAAAATGAATGAGGCCGGCTTCTGCTGGCCGATACTCGATTTTTTAGGTTAATCTAAATCATATACTATAAGTTTTGTCTATAATTTTGACTGAAATCACTTCAGCCTTTGTCCAGAAACGATGAATGTGTAGTAAATACCAAATTATATATATAGAATAATGTGCTATAGGCGCCTCTTTTGCGCCTTTTTCAATTATAAAACACATCTATTTGAGGAATACTGCACGAGTCTTGCCGAAAAAAATAAAAAAACATATAGGACTGCATTGACGTGGAACTTATTCAACTTACTGCCCATATGTAAAAACACAAGGCTGTGCGGAAATTAATCCAGACACAACCTTGTGCAAAAATCGTTATCATATAAGGCCTATGGTGTCGGCCCATTAGGCCCTTTACTCAACCACTCGGCACGCACCCATGTAGCGCCGGCTATAGTAGTATTCTGATGAGTGGCTCTCGCGGATTCCTGTGCTTGCCGCATGGATAAACTTGAAACTGTCACCTTCAACTTCGGTCACAATGCCCACGTGGCCAATGCGGCTGCCCACTGCCCGGCCATTGAAGAACACGAGGTCGCCCGGGCGGAGCTCATTGCGGCTCACACGGCGGCCGTTGTTGATTTGGGCACCCGACGAACGATCGAGGTCGTAGCCGAACTTCTTGAACACGTAGCTCGTGAATCCAGAGCAGTCAAACCCGCTGGGGTTCGATGAGCCACGACGATAACGCACACCTTGGAACTGGAATGCGTAGTCAAGAATTTCTTTGATGTGCTCGCGTGTGGAGTTGTGAAGACCTGAGTTAGCTATCTGCTCTTTGATGGTTTCGCCTGTCTTGTTCCGGAATTGTGCGTGTCCGGTGGCAAAACTGAATGCAAAAGCCATCACGATGAGTATTTTTGTGAGTTGTCCGTTTGTTAACTTCATCAGTTGTTTTGTTTCTTTAAGGGAGCCTGTCAAGGCCTCTCTTAGT
>CAVIEK010000043.1:0-18207 GCA_963641805.1 Bacteroides fragilis | reverse complement strand
CTTCACGAAGATGCTCCTCGCCTCGTCGGCCGCCGGTGCCGCCTGCTGCTTCTGGTGCAGGAGCGAGAACCACTGCAAGGCGCGGTTAGAAGCCTCGAGAAAGTTGACATAACTAATGGGCTTCATGAGGTAGTCGAGGGCATTGATACGGTAACCGTCGAGGGCATATTGCTCAAACGCCGTAGTGAATACCACACGAGTGGACTCAGGCAACATTCGCGACAACTCAAGGCCGTTGAGCTCAGGCATCTGAATGTCAAGAAACACCAGGTCGACGGGATTGTCGGTAAGACCCTTCATGGCATCCACCGCATTGGAATACTGTCCTTCGAGCTGCATAAACGGAATGCGCCTCACATAGCTCACCAGCAGTTCTACCGCCAGCGGCTCATCGTCAACTATTGCGCACTTGAGAATCATTTTTTATCACAATTTTAGAGTAATATTCACTACCATCAGGCGTAACACCCTTCTCCCACGAGTAACGACCAGGGTAGATGAGTTCCAAACGCCGTGCCACCTGCCCGAGGCCGATGCCCGATCCGCTCTTGTCGTTGCGCTGCTTGGGATGGTTGCTGTTGCGTATCTCGCACACGATTTCGTCGGTACCCTGTTTAGAGAGCACCACATTGATGTAGCCCTTTCCCGCCTGCGACACTCCGTGCTTGAACGCGTTTTCGAGCAGTGAGATAAAAATGAGAGGGGCTATGGGTTGTGCGTCGTCGGGAGCGATGTCGATTTTAGTTTCAATCACCACATTGCTCGTCACGCGTATACGCATCAGCGAAATATAGTTTTGCATAAACTCCACCTCCTTATAAAGCGGCACAAAATTCTGCTGATTGTCGTAGAGCACATGGCGCAACAACCGGCTCAGTTCCTCTACGGCATGCTGAGCCTTATCGGCGTCAAACGAGATAAGGGCATATATGTTGTTGAGCGTATTAAGCAAGAAGTGTGGATTGAGCTGGTTGCGCAGATTACTCAACTCAGCCTCAGCACGCGACTTCTCGGCATCCTTGCGCGCCTGCTCGGCTTGCTGCCACTGCTCGCCCAACTTGACTGCCACGCTCAACGCCACGAGGAGCACGAGCACTATCGCCATCTGGAAGTACATGGGCCACTTTGGAGGGCCGAAAAGCCCTCGCGGTCCATGAGGAGGCTCATGTGGCCGTGGCTCCAGAGGCGGAATGGTCTCCACAGAGAAGTGCCACCACCCTATCGTCACCGCCAAGGCAAGCACCAGCAGGCCCACATTGGCAAAGACAAATGCCTTGCGGCGCTCACGGAGCAACAACCGGGGCACCAGAACGAGCAGGTTGACGTAGAACACCAGCATATAGCTCAGCGGGCTGCCCAGCGAGCGCACGAAGCGCGTCATAGTCGTTGACCACGAATCGGTGGGATTGTAGAAGAACAGCGGAAAGAACACCACTATTCCCCAGCAAATAGCCTGAATGAGCAGGGTGCGCCGCGTATAGCCGTCGGCTGCTTTGGCCTTGATTTTCATACAGTGGCAAATATAGCGAAAAGTTGCGTCATTGCAACGCCTTATTCATATCGGATAGCCTCAATCGGGTCGAGATTTGCGGCTTTCTTGGCAGGATACCAGCCGAAGAACACACCTGTGATGGTACAAACCACAAATGAGAGAATCACCGTCCACGCCTCGATGCTGATGGGCCAATGTGCTATGAACTTGACGGCAAACGATGCTCCCACACCAGTTATCACACCAATGATGCCACCGGTGATGCTTATGAGTATCGACTCGATGAGGAACTGGCTGAGAATGTCGATTCCGCGGGCGCCCACACTCATGCGGAGGCCGATTTCACGCGTACGCTCTGTAACCGACACATACATGATGTTCATGATGCCAATGCCACCCACGATAAGCGAGATACCGGCTATGCAGGCAAGCAGCGTAGTCATCATGCTTGTGGTAGAGTTCATCATCGAGCTGAGCTCCTCTTGTGAACGTATCGAGAAGTCGTCTTCGGCATCGGCCTTAAGCTTGTGGTCGGTGCGCAGAATCGAGGTCACATCGGCAATGGCCAGCTCGGTGAGGTCCTCAGTGATTGCCGAGGCATAGATGCCTTGGAGGAACGTCTGTGCGAGCATGCGCTTCATCACGGTGGTGTAGGGAGCAAGCACGATGTCGTCCTGGTCCATGCCCATCGAGTTGTAGCCCTTGCTCTTGAGCACGCCCACCACGCGCAGCGGAATCTTGTTGAATCGAATCACCTGGCCTATCGGGTCACCGCCGTTTGGGAAAAGGTTGTCGACAATGGTCTTGCCAATGACACACACCTTTGCCGACGACTTGATGTCGGCAAAGGTGAACATCTCGCCAGTCTCCACCGAGAGTTGTCGGATGGTGAGGTAGTCGATGCTCACTCCGGTGACGCTTGTCTGGTAGTTATTGTTGCCCATGATAAGCTGTCCGCTGCTCGACACGTTGGGGCTGACCGCAGCCAGATACTTGTTTTGCTCTACAATGTTCTGGTAGTCGGTGATGGTGAGAGTCTCCATGTCATCGGCACTCTGGCGAGCGCCACCCGGCCCCTTGTCGGCCCCAGGGTGAATCATGATCATATTGGAGCCCATTTCGGAGATCTGCTTCTGTATGCTCTGCTTCGACCCCTGGCCGATGGCAAGCATGGCGATTACCGAGGCCACACCAATTATGATGCCCAACATTGTGAGGAAGCTGCGCATCTTGTTGTTGGCGATGGCCTTAAGAGCTATTTTAAAAAGATTTGTACCGTTCATTATTAGAATAGTGGCGTGTGAAAGTTGTTATCAATCATCTTGCTGCACTGGGAGGCTCGCAAGCTTCTCGGCAGCATCCATAATGTTGTCGTTGACTTCATCGGAGCGGATCTTGCCGTCGCGCAGCATGATATTTCGGCTTGAATACTGAGCGATTTCCGGGTTGTGGGTAACGAAGATAATGGTACGCCCCTCATGGTACAGCTCCTGAAAGAGGACAAGAATCTCAAACGACGTGCGCGTATCGAGGTTACCGGTGGCCTCATCGGCAAGAATCACAGCCGGATCGTTGACCAAGGCGCGGGCGATGGCCACACGCTGCATTTGGCCACCCGACATCTGGTTGCTCTTGTGGTTAAGGCGCGACCCGAGCCCCACACGCTCAAGCGCGCGGATAGCACGCTGACGGCGCTCAGCGGCACTGACAGCCGGGTTATACATCAACGGCAGTTCCACATTTTCCACTGCTGTGGTCTTGGGCAGCAGATTGTAGTTCTGGAACACGAACCCGATTTTGCGGTTGCGCAGAATGGCGCGTTGCGACTTCGACATCGTGCGCACCGGCGTACCGTCGAGTCTGTATTCACCTTTTGTGGGAGTGTCGAGACAGCCAAGAATGTTGAGCAGTGTGGACTTACCCGATCCCGATGTGCCCATGATGGTGACAAACTCGCCCTCACGGATGGTGAACGACACGCCACGCAGGGCATGCACCACCTCATCACCCACGATGAAGTTGCGCCTGATGCCGTCGAGTTCTATGATTGGTTTCTTTTCCATATTTTAGTCTGGAATATGGTGCGTGATTTGGATTGAATTATTTAGAGCCGGTTTTTGATGAGCTCTTCTTATTCTTGTTGCCAGGGCCCTGAGGAGCGAACGGGGATTTTTCCTCACTGTCGCTGCTCTGCTCATCGGTGCTCTCAGAGTTCTCACCGCCTTGGGAGAGCGATGCCGCAGCCACATCAAGCACAACGTTGGTGTTGAGGTCGACACCGCTTATAATCTGAGTGCGGGTGCCGTCGGTGATGCCAGTTTCCACCTTGTGTGCCACAAAAGTGTTGCCTTCAAGAGTCCACAACTTGTGCTCTGCGTTCACGTCTTTCACATTGTATCCTTTGCCTATTATGGCAGTCTCGGGAGTGAAGCGCAGAGCCTTGCTTGGCACGCTTGTAACGCTGTTGCGCTCAAGGGTGTATATTGTGACGTTGGCGGTAAGTCCCGGCTTGAGTTTCAAGTCCTGATTGGGTGCCGATATCACCACCTCATATGTCACCACATTGTTGGTGGTGGTTGCATTCTGGCGCACCTGCTTCACTGTTCCGCTGAAAGTGTCGTCGGGGAAAGCATCAACGGTGAAAGTCACGCGCTGTCCTTCTCGCACCTCGCCTATGTCGGCCTCGTCAACATCGGCAACCACCTGCATGTCTTTCAAGTCGCGAGCAATGGTGAACAATGTGGGGGTGCTGAACGACGACGCCACAGTCTGCCCCACCTCTACCTCTTTCGAGATCACGACACCGTCGATAGGCGAGGTGATGGTGGCATACCCCAAATTGGTGCGGGCTTTTGCGAGAGCCTCCTGAGCCACTTTCACCTGCTCTTGAGCCTTGCGGTAGGCCTGGAGGGCGACATCATAATCTGATGCGCTCACAAGCTGTTTCTTGTAGAGCTCGGCATAGCGGGCATAGTTCTTTTGCTGATAGTCAAGATCGCTTTGTGCGCTACGCACATTGGCCTGTTGCGAAGCCACCTCGCTCTCGAGGTTGGTACGGTCGAGCTCAGCTATCACCTGTCCCTTTTTCACCGTGCTGTTGTAGTCGACGTAGAGCTTGCTCACGATACCCGACACCTGAGTACCCACATCAACTGTAGTCACGGCCTCGACAGTGCCGGTAGCGGTGACACTGGTGCTGATACTTGCCTGTTCCACGCGGGTGAGTTCAAACTGCACCTTACCCTTATCCTTGCCGCCCCGGAGCAGGAAGAAGGCAGCCACGGCGATGGCCACTACGGCCACGGCGATTATAATTATTTTCTTTTTCATAATCAGTTAAAAACTGGAGATATTTGATTGATTTGTTGATTGAGTCGCTATAAGGAGATTTTCTCGCCCTGGTAATATTTGAGCATGGCTTGGTTGCTTGAAGCATCTGCTGGGTGGTCTTCGAGAGGTTGGTCTTGTCGGTGGTAAGATCAATTATGTTCTTCAGACCGAGGCGGAACTGCTCGCTGGTGAGGTCGTAACTCGTCTGCGCATAGTTCACCTGCTCCTTTGCTGCCACATAGCGCTGTTGGGCACTGGTGGCCTGCTGCCAATAGTTTTCGATTTTCTTCCAAAGCGACTTTTGTGTCTCCACCAGGGTGAGGTAGCTCGTTTCCTTCTCAAGCCGTGCCTTTGCCATAGCGATCTTCGTCTTGCCGTGGTCGTAGATAGGGACGCTGAGCGTGAGGCCCACAGTATTGCTCCACTGACGCTTGAGCTGATCAAACATATTGCCGTTACCGGTCACGTTGTTACTGCTGACACCGGCGCTGAGCGAGAGCGACGGAAGCATAGATGCCTTTGCGATTTTCTCATTTATGTCGCCCTTGTCGACCGCGAGTTTACACGACTGAATTTCCGGTCGCATAGCTACTGCCGCAGCATAGACATCGGCCTTGGCCGGCATCGGCGCGAGAGCGTCGGCATCGGTTCCACTGGAAGCGACCTCAAAGCTTTGGTTGCCATCTATTTCGAGCAACTGCTTCAGTTGCAGTTTGTAGTCAGCCAATGTCGACTCATCGGCCACAAGCTGATAGCGGTCGGTGGCATTCTGCGACTCAAGTTTGGCCACATCGGCTTTGTTGAGCAATCCGCTCTTGAATAGTGCGCGGCCTCTGTCGAGCTGTTTCTGCGACAACTCGATCTGCGCGCTATCCTGCTTCACCGTCTCCTGCGCATAGAGAATCTGCACAAAGAGTTTTGTCACGTTTTCCTCAACCGTGAGTTCCTGAGTGCTCACCGCGAGGTCGGCAATCTGGCTGTTGAGTTGCTGCAGCTTGATATTGTTGGAAGTCTTGCCTCCATCATATAGAGGCATCGAAGCGCTCAAAGAGTACTGGCCGCTGTAACTGTTTTTGTGGCTGGTGCTGATCACCTGCGAGCCGCTCACCATCGACGACGTGCTTTGGAATGGCCGGTTGGAGAATCCCTGATTGGTCTGGAACGAGACCTCAGGCAGACGTGCGTTTTTGGCATTCTTGACATCGAGCTGAGCCGACTGCGCACTCACCCGCGACCGCTGCACAGCCACATTTTGGGCCTTGGCTCGGTCGATGCAGTCTTGCAGAGTCCACTGCGAGGGCAGCACGGCAGTTGTCGAGTCTTGCGCCGACAGGCCTATGTGCACAAGCCATAGGGCGGCGGCCGAAATAATCAATCTTTTTACATTCATAACACCTTTTCTGTTGATTTGTGTGTGTGTGGATTGTCGCTATTTATACGTTGCAAAATTAGTTTTCGCCACTGGCGCGCACAAATGCGATATACCAAAATCAGTCATTTCATAGATTAACGACTGATTTTTTACGACAAAACCGACAGAGAGTGTGTCAGTGGTGAGTAGGGGGCACAAAGAGCACGAAATAGCGGTCGGAATAGGCAATCTTATAGCCATTGCATCTCACAAAAGAACGCACTGCCGAAAGTTTGCGGTCATCGAGATACACATTGTGCTTCTCATAGGTGTAAAGGCTACGTTCCGAGGGAAGTCCCCACTGCTTGCCAATGGTGGTGAACTTCTGCTGCAAAATGAGTGGCAACCGACCTGTGGCCGATAGCGAGTCGAGGCGGCGACCAAGCATTGTGGGGCTCATCTGCTCCGGCCATGAGCATCCCATGGCCGGACATGTGCCAGTCAGATAATTGACCAAAGGGATACTGCCGAAAGCCAAAAGCGTGTCGGATTTGTGCACATAGGGGCCGATGCCCCTGAGCATACCGTTGATTACTGCGGCACGCTGTGGTGTGGTGTGCAACATGCAGGTCTTGCCATTGTCGATTGTGGCCGTCTTTTGCGACAGGCTGCCACCATCGAAATAAATGCCGTCTTGCACAAGTTGCAAGCCGCACACCATGACATACACGGCAAAAAACGGCAACATGGAGCGTCGGCAACACACCGCCATTGCCACCGGAGCCGCCACCCACGCTATCAGAGATCCGTTGTTGGTTGCGCCGTTATCGCTTCCGAGCGGGAAGGCCAGCATGAGGAACAGTCCAAGCCATGCCGCGATCCGCAGTTCGGCGGGTTGCCCCGATGCCACAACAATCCATAGGCACCCGGCAAAAGCAACAGCCCACAGAGGCAACAGCGGCTGCATGCGCCACATGAGCCATGCGGCCACCATCAGGCAGCAAGCCTGCACCGCCATTTTCACCCATCTGTTGGATATCTTGCGACAAGCGAGACCAGCCAATGCCACCAATGTACCTATTTTAGCCGCACTCCACAACGCACGTTCATAAAATCTGAATTGAGCCATCACCATACCCGCTACTGAGTGCGAGGCGTCGGAATCAGAGGCTATTGTCCGCAGATCGTGCATATTGTCGAGCCATAACTGCAAGTGCCCAAGCGCCACCATCAGCCCCACCACGATAGCCATACCCACCGCCACGCCTGCCATAAAGCCCGCAGAAAGGCGCAAAGCCCTTACCCGACGCTCACGGCAATACACCCTCAGGAGCAGAGGTGCCGCCCCAATGGCAATTCCCACCACATTTGGGGTGCGCGAGAAGCAATTGACGCCCACGACCACTCCAGCAACTGCCATCAGCACAACGCGATCAGCGCTCATGCCGCGCATCACGGCGGCAATTGCCACCACATATAGCAACAGCGACAGCAAGTCGTAGTTCAGCGTCAACACGGCCGGCACATAGGCCACAATCACCAGCCCACACCCAAGCAGAGCCTTAACCGGCGAGACAAGACGGCACAACGCGCCATAGGCCGCAGCCATGGTGAGCACTACGACGGCAAGACCAGCAAGACGCATGCCCACAATGCCAATGCCTGGGACAAGGCCCTGCAGCAGGCCGCCTACCGCGCCACTCAAGTAATACATGAAATTATAGCCCACCGTAGCCGGATGGGTAAAGAAATTGTCGTAGAAAGTGAGGTAGAAACCGGCATCACACAAGTCAAGGCCGAAGAACACAGCCGGCATCTGATAAGCTGCCAGCACAACCGCCACCACCAGGAAACCACGCCAGGGATGGGCATTGATTGATGTGCTTATGCGTTGCATTCGGTCGGTGAGAAACATTTCGATAACACGATTAAAATTCACGATAGTGTGGCCATTGGGCCATTTCGAGCAGCTCATGGTCGCCACGACTGTCGCCATAAGCCTCAACGGGGAGCTCACGTTGATCATCGGTCAAGGCAGAGCGTAGGCGGCGACACTTCTCGGCTCCATAGCAGTTGGGGGTCGACAAGCGTCCGGTGAGCACCCCGTCTGGCGACACCTCAAGCCTTGTGCCGATGACAGTCACACCGAGTCCGGCAAAAAACGGCACGACCCACTGCTCGACACTCGCTGTGAGCACCACAACCAAGTCACCACAATCCAAGTGCGACTTGACTGTCTGCATGGCCAGCGGGCGGATAATCGCGCCATAAGAGGAGACAAAGCCGGCACACAACGATTCGAACCGGGGCAACGGCATCCCTTTGAGAAAATGCGACAGCAAGCGTTGCTTGGCATTGTGGCCGTCAACCAGGCGCAAAAAATACCCTACTATCCACGGAGCACACGCCAACACGCCACACACCGAACGCCACACGCCGAACGAGTTCCACAAAAATCGCACCATGGAATCGGTGCGTGTGATTGTGCCATCGAAATCAAACACGGCCAAGCGCCTCTGCCTCTCCATAACGTCAACAGTAAATTATAACAACCCAAAGCGCCACCCACAAGGCGATGCACAGCTGCACCGGACGGTCATGAAAAAGCACTGCGGTGGGGCTGCCGCTACGCGACTCCACAAGCGTGAGCTGCATGTAGCGGAGCACACCGGCAAGAACAGGCAGGGCGGTCACCACCACAAACTGCGTACCGAACCGTGAAGTCACCTCGGGGGAAATGGCATACATTATATAGGCCGCCACAGTGACTGTTGCAATCAGCGTGAGCCCCATGTTCACAAAATCAATGTTATAGTTGCTCACCGTAGCACGGACACCCGACTTGCCCGACTCCTTTATCGCCACATCGTCGCGACGCTTGGCAAAGGCGAGGAAAAGAGCCAACAGGAATGTCATGACCATAATCCAAGCCGTGGGATTCACATTGGAAGCCAAAGAGCCGCACCATATACGTGCCACATAAAACATTGCCACCACCATCACATCGAGCAGAGCGAGGCGTTTGAGCGCAAGGCTGTAGGCCACATTGGCGGCCAAGTAGCACACTACCAGCACCAGCACACCGTGCCCTACCGATGCCGACACAATGACCGACAATGCCACACACACCGCCATGAGCACCAATGCCGAAGCAACCGACACTGCGCCCGAAGCCACCGGTCGGCGGCACTTCACAGGATGCTGCGAGTCGGCCTTACGGTCGACCACATCGTTAAGGCAATATACGGCACTTGCAGCCAGGCAAAACGCCACCATCGCAGTCAGCGCGTGGCACAACGCACCCTGGCGGCCGAATCCGTGATCGAAAAACACCGGAGCCAGCACGAGCAAATTCTTAGCCCATTGCGGCACACGCAGCAGACTTATGTAGGCTTTCAACTGATTCATAGCTTTTTTATGCCATTGCCCAGCAAATTTAATGTTTTTTGGGGCAACGTGCAACTTTGCACCGGCACGACAAGCTGATATGGCATTGCCTCCACTGACGCAGCTAACTTTGCAGCACATTCGACCAAACACCAACAAAAAAAATAAAAAATGAACAACGAAAACACCACCACGGCAACCGCCGCTTCCACGCCGGTTGCCCCGCAAGACACACCAAGGGAGAAAATCATCGATGAAACCGTGCAAAAACTGCAACTCGACGATGCCACGGCCGCCGCCGTAAGGCAGATTCTCGAGCCAGTGGACTCGGGACTAAACAGCAACCTCGTGACACTAATTGCCACCGCCATAAGACATGACGATGACGTGAAGAATGCCGAGACTGCCGGATATCTGCGAGGCCGCAACGAGAAAATCGAGATCTTGAACCGAATCGACGACACCGACGCCGAAACCACACCCGTGAACTTTCCTCAATACCACAAGCGCAGCTTCTGGGACGACATGAAAGGCTGAGGCCGCTGCCACACAATGACACGCCACCACAAACAATCTTTTATCATTTTACCTTTTATTATTTTATTCACACTCATTACCATGTTTCAACGACTGATTAAAATCAAACTCAAAGTGAACAACTTCTTCAACTGGATCAGGCGCAACCGCGCACTGCTGATATTGCTCGTGATTATCCTCATCATGCTCGTGCTGGCGGGGTGCAACCATGCCGACGCCTCACTGGCCATGAGCATGGTGACAGGCGTGGCAGGCGGAAAGCACGTGGTGGGCGGGCCACTCACCACCGACCTCGCAAAAGAGGGAAGTCCCGATCTGCTGCTCAACGAGATCGACAGGCAAATTGTGAAAATACGCCCAATGGCCACGCCCATCGACCAACTGTCGCGCTGCGCGGGTGCAAAACACAGCGGCAGCATGATTGTGGACTACTACAATGTAGACACCAAACCCACCAAGGCCAAGACGACCGAAGCCTACACGGCCCCGACCACCGCCACGGCCTCAACAAGCGTAAAAGTGAAGCTCTCGACCGACAACGACGAGATTTTCGATGCCTCCGACACCATACTGGTGCAGGGTGTGCACGGCTACGAGGCCGACGGCATCACCGCAAGCACCGACGACCTGATGCTCTACGTGGTGTCGCGCGACGAGACCAACGGCCTGATTGTGCAGGCCGTGAACGGCAAGAACATCGACAAGGGCACCAATATGGTGCCGAGCATAGGGAAAGGATGCACCCTGATAAGGATGGGGCGAGCCGCCAGCGAGCTCGACGTGATGTCGCCCCAATTCGAGTCGCTTCCGTCAAAAGCCCAAAACTACTGCCAGATATTCAAGATGCAAATCGAGCAGAGCACCCTCATGCGACTTGCAAACAAAGAGGTGCAGTGGAACATGAGCGACCAGGAAGAGGCCGCCATCTACGACATGCGCCTGGGCATGGAGAAGAGTTTCCTCTTCGGCGTGAAACGTTCACTGTGGGACAACGTGCGCAAGCAGACACTCCTATTCACAGGAGGCATCTGGCATCAAGCAGGCAAGACGTGGAACTACGACGACTCGTCGCTCACGCAAGACAGCATAATCGATATGATGCGCGAGGCCTTCACCGGCAATGCCGGCAGCAAGCGCAAAATACTGATCGGCGGCTCGGGACTCATAGGCCGGCTCAACAAACTCGACTACAGCAAAGTGGTCACGTCGAGCGACACTGTGACCAAATGGGGCATCGACTTCAACGAGCTGCGGTCGAAATTCGGCACCCTGTATGTGATGCTGAGCGAGGTGTTCGACGAGTGCGGTATGGAAGACAACGGCATAGTCATCGACCCGGAGTACATGCAGAAGTATAGCCATGTGCCATTCAGCACCGAGGCGCTCAACCTCAAGGCAAGCGGTGTGCGCAACGTCGATGCCCTCGTGCTCACCGAAGCGAGTTGTCTCGTGCTCCGCTACCCTAAAGCCCATATGCGCATAGTGATGCAATGACATCCCTACAAGCCATGACAACTGTACCATGAATCCTCACGGCGGGAACTCCGGCTGCAACTCTCACGCGACGCCCGCATGAGACCGGCATGGAGTCCCCGCCTTGGTGTTGCGGCGATGCCTCGAATGGAATCACGCCCGATATTCCACGGGCGGCAAGCCACATAAAAATTAACGGACGCCCGACCCCACGTCAGACGACCGCCACAAAATTTCGCGATTTTTCTGAATTTATTCTTTTCTCTTACTATTGATTTGATCAACCTACTCTAACTGCCTTTTTTCCATTCATTACACAAGGTGTTTTTCCCAGGGCATTGCGATTTTGCGATTTGCCTGATCCCTCGATCCATTTGGACAAACCGCATCACGGCGCATAAGTTCAGTTGCCGCGCTCGTTTATATATCGCATGCACCGCTATATGGTGCTGATTATATTCATTCGAGCGCAAAATTATCAAAATCACAGCATGGGTACAAAATGTTTTTTGGTTCTTTTTAGTTCATAATCAGCCACGTCCGGTCAAGAACCAATTGCGGTCGGTAAAGACGATTTTATCAGCCGGAAGCCCCAATTTATACCGCCCTGTGCGTGCGTCCTTCTTCACCAAATAGGGATTGTCGTCCCATGCGGGAAACAACATCTGGATTCGGCTATTCAGTTTCGAGATGTAGGACAAGGCCCCTATGGTCACAGCCCTCGACAGTTTCTCCCTCACAGGAGCCTTAATAGGCCACAAATGGCTGTAGATGCGTTCAAACTCACCGATATGGCAGCCAAACTCGCTCAGGCGCACGCCCTCAGGGTGAAGCAGGAAAAAGTAATATAAAGTCTTCTGTATGCCACGGCCTTTCAATATCTCCATCTCGTTGTAGTCCGACAGGATAATCTCGTCCTTGTCGTTGACAGTTACCCGGCTTATTCCATCTCTGGTCAACACCAACGTTCCGCGAAGTTCCTGCTTGAACAGTTCCATCACCTCCCAATCGGTCATCCCAGCCTTTTTTGCCATCCGCATCAGCCGGGCAAGCAGTCCCGTAATCTGCGAGCGCAAGTCCTCCACGCTTTCCTCCAAATCGCGATCAGGCATCTCATAGTCGACCCAGGCACAGGCCTTTTTTGAGAAGGACTGCAGCATAGGCTCCGAAGAGAAAGAAAAAACGTTAGGGTCAGTCATGGGGCTATCGCAGGACATTCTAGGTGTTCGGGCGGGCACATCAACCGTCTTGTCGCCTATGGTGTCGTCAGTCACATCACCAATCTCCCAATCGGTTATCCGCGACAACCTTTCAAGGTCGTCGGCAACATCGCCAATTTGCGACAGACGCACGCGCAGCGTCGCACCGCCTTGGCCTATATTGACAAGATTATAACGCGATGCGACCAACAACATGGGGCTGCCGTCGGGCGGCACCTGATCGCGCAGCGACAATGTGCCGTAGCGCAACAACTTCTGCGCAGCGTGCAAGGCTTGTTCCGCCAGCGCCCTATAAGCAGGATCCACATAGACCTTGATGAGGCCAAAGCTTTGGTTGGCCATGGGACGTTGTAGAGTTATCATAGTTCTTTAATGTATATTGGCATGGTTATTCAATCTATGATGCGGCTTGCGTCATTTCACCTTCTGCTTGTAAGTCACCCGCAACACCTTGTTGCCGTTGTCAATCTCTATCTTACCGAGCTTCGACAAAACGCTTTGGCCCAGCAGCAAGGGAGCCGACTGGTTACGGACCACCGACGCCTTAATGTCCTTAAGATGCAACGAGCCTAATTTCACGTCACGCAGGTTAATGATGGTTCCCTCTGATATGTTGCCGTCGGCGGTCATATAGTTTTGCTTGCCTAGCACGTCAGCCGTTGAGAGATAGCCGTTCTTCAACATGAAGGTGGCTTCCACCGAAGACATCGACACATCGGCCGCGCCGGTATCGAAAATGAAATGAAGCGGAAGGTTATTGATGTGGCATTTCACTTTGCACACGCCGCCTTCTTTTGTGAACGGGATCTCCTCTGACTTATGCTCATAAACCGATTCATCGGTTTCCTCAGCCATCTCTGCCTTATGTCTTTCTTCAAACTCCTTTATCAGCGACACATATTCTGCCGACGAACGGATGTTGTCAAAGTCGTGGTCGCGCTTGATTTGGCCAAAATTCCGATAACCATCCTCAAGGGCTTTCCGCAAATAAGATATGGATTTCTCTTTCTCGCCCATTATAGCATAAAAGCAGGCGACATTATAATCCTCTTTTCCGCCTTTTTCCAAAGCCTTTAGCACATCTGTGGCTTTATCCTTATTGCCAAGGTAATAATAGGCATAAAATGAATAGGGCGACTCCCCTGAGACGGAATCCAACCGCACTGTTTGCCTAAAGTCTTCATTTGCCGCTGCGGTGTCACCCTTCATCTGATATAACAAGCCACGGAGCGCATAGATATCGCCCCCTTCCGGCTCCAATGTTATGCCCATTGTGTAATCTTCCAAAGCACCTTCAAAGTCGCCCGAATGATATTTGAGCAGCCCTCTGCCGGCATATGAGCCAGGGCTCTCGGGATTCAAGGCAATATAGTCGTCCAGCACCTTTATCGCCTCATCGGTTTTTCCTGCATTATCGAGGATAGAGGCTTTGAGGCTCATACAGTCCATATCGGTAGAATCAAGTGCGATGGCTTGGTTGCAATAATCCAACGCCTTGGTGTAATCACCCATTTTGTCATAACACCAGGCGACATGATATGCGACCACATTATTGGACTCCTGCGCCAAAAACTCCTTGAAATATGAAACGGCAGTCTTGTATTTCTCAGCCGTTTCATATATAGTTCCAAGGGTGAACAACCACATTTTCTCTTTCGGTTCCTTCATCTTTTGGATTTTCAGCTTGGCCACTGTTTGGGTGAAGGCCGAATCGGCCAAATCCTGCAACAGATAGTAAGCCTTAATATCCTGGTTAATGCTTAGGGCCTTTATCGCATCATCAATGGCCTCGTTGTATTTCTTGAGCCCCATGTAGCTCTCGGCCCTGAAAGAGTAGCCCGAAGAATAGTCCGGTACCAACTTGATGACATAATCAAACTGCATAATGGCTTCCACGTACTTTTTCAGAGCGTTGGCATTACGGCCAAGGCCCATATAGCCTGACACGTCACCCTCATTTAATGCAATCATCTTGCAGTAGTCTTCATCGGCAAGGTCATATTTCCCCTGCTCGTAATACACTTGAGCCCTCTCTTCGTAAAACCTGTCGTCGTCAGGCGAGACAGAAATAGCCTGGGTGTAGTCATTGACTGCACGCACGGTATCCCCAAGGCTTAAATACACCTTGGCACGGGTTGAATATGCAAAAGACTTATATTCCTTATCCTTTGCCGGAATTTTCTTTATGGCGACATTGCTTGCGGTAAGAGCACGGCCAAACTCCCCATTTTGATTTCTCACCGCCGCAATCCACACATAGGCATAACCATTGTCGGGATGCTCCGCTATCTCTTTGTTCAGATACTCGAGTGCTTCCTCATAATTATTGTTTTCGATAGCCTCAACACCCCTTGTGAGGTTATAGCTGTCGGGGCGCTTAACATTGTCGGCATAAGCCACAGACGAACATAAAAGCAGAAGGGTAATTAATATGACTTTCATAAGCTATTTTGTCAAAATGTTATCTATATGTATAAGTAATTCTCTTATCGACTGGCACTTGCAGGAGTCATGGCTCTGCAGGCACAACAGTATTTCCATGTTTCGCTGATTTTATTTTTTTTATATTTCATTCACTTCCATTGGCTTCATTAATTCCCGTTTTTTTATCATAACGATAAATTGGCGCTTTTAGTGTCGGAACGAAAGAATTTTTCTGGCCAATTTCGACTTGTCAGTCATGAATAACCTGAATACCTCCAAACTCAGAGTCAATGTCGATGTTAAGACTGTCGGCCTTTTGTCGCCAAATTTTGTTGTCAGGCTCAATCCGGTGCATTTCGAAAAGAGCTTCAGTGAAGCCCCGCATGGCGTCATGACGCATCACCTCAATGGCTTTCTCCCGATTCACCCTAGTGCCAACGCCTGCAGAGTAGCACATTGCAAGATGCCACCCTGCGCCGGGCTCACCGAGTTCATACGCCTTTGAGAGATACTTGAACGCTTCACTACCCCTACTTTGATTCCAACACTCCGAGCCATAGAAGAGAGCCGCACGCGCACTTCCCATATTGGCTGCCCTAAACAGATACGGCATTGCTGCCGCACCATGCGAATGATATAGACGTATCCCCTTTACTTCGATGGCTACAGAATCATTGAGGAGAAGACCTTTGTCCAACCAGTAATCGAGCCGCTTGGCATACAACTCATTTGTTGCCTTATCAGGCCAAGGCTCATACTCAGGTCCCCATGCAATTGTATCAGTCTCATTTTCCACCACTACCACATAAGAATTTTCATCATAGAAACAGATCAGGTAGTGAAGTGCGGCGGTATCTCCGTCCTCAGCCATCTGAGCCCATTCTTGAAGCTGTGAATCATCAGGAATCACAACCGTTTGATCCAACGCGCTCACGGCAAACGCGAATAGTGAGACCAGCCCTAAAATACCGAATTTTGCCTTTTTCATAAGTTATTGTGTTATTGGTTATTCTCAGAAATGCTTTGTGCAACATCGCCAGACTCCTGCCTATGGACAGGATTCCTCAACGACCGCCGGGCTGCGGCAATATCCTTTATGCCATAGTATGTGGCCATTGATCCGTACAAAAAAAGCACGGCCAGGGCAAATGTGGAGACATCCTCGAAGTAACTTTTCTCAACCATCATGCCAACACTTATTCCAAGATAGAACAGCCCCAAGACTACACAGATGATTGCAATCACAAATGACGTCACCAAGAATGACCTATAATGAGCCGGACGCGTTGGGAACATGTCTTGATATGTCGCTCCTTGACGGTATTCGTAATAAGAAGCATAGTCAAGCTCGTAGGTGTTGTCTGCTATATCCATACATTGCTCTGGAGTTGGATTTCCGTTAAGTTTTATATTTGCTTTTACGAGCTTCGCGAGACCATAAGCAGAAAATAAAGCCAAATACAGGAATAACAATAATTCAACCCAGTGATAGTCTCCAGGTTTATTGGCTACTAACAATATCGCGATGACCGTCACAAAGAGATAGATTGTAACAATCATCCTAACCAACACATCACGGGAAAGGCGTTTCCGGAATGATTTTACATTTCCAGAATACACATCTTCGAGAACAGGGACTATTTGGGACACCTGCTCATAGACTTTGGTTTTGCTCATAATCCTATTGAGCATCCAAGATACAACCATTACGATAGCAAATGCCACAAAGAAGGCGTTTTCGTCTAAAAACCTGTTGTCAAGCAGGTCGAAGACAGTATAAATCGAGATCCAAAGGACGAAATAGAAACTTGTTTTCATTTTTTTATGGTTAATAGGGGGTGGTGTAATTAGTCTTGCTTAAACAGAGGCACCGGCACTGGCCGCAATCGCGTCGCCGGATGCCATTGTGCCTCTAATAGCATGGGGATTCAACTATAACTTGTGAAATTTCATTTTTAATGATTAATACTACCCGTTGGCTGAATTAACGTTGTATTCGTTTCATTGATAAATAGGCTTTCATATCACGAACGGAAAACGAAGTATTACTCTTGAACAACGCTCCATCAGTACTTGACATTGCAAGAATCCAATACGAATTATCGTCGCGATTTCGGAGTAAATAAACGTCCCCATCATCTGTCGTTAATACCCTTAACACGCTACAGTGCATTTGCGCACCATGAAATGTCATGTCGACGTTTGACGAGTTATAGGATATAGTTATCGATCCCAAACTGTACATATATGTTGGAACGTAAGCATGGTAGGTTCTTGTCGCCGCACTGATGCAGATAGAACAAAGTATCATAACGGACAGTAATATTAACTTTCTCATGGTGAACATCATTTAGTATTTCTTTATTTCCTTCACATATCCAGTCCCACTCAAACGCACCTTGAAAGCTTCATGACATTCATGGCAGCAATACTGGTGCCAAGTGCGCCCATAGCCAAAATTGGCACCGAGCAATCCGCCGAGAGTACCTCCCGTAGCCATATTAATCAACGCACCGCCGACAACAGCACCTGTCTTTGCAAGCGCGTCACTCAGTTTCCCATTAGATGTCTTTGCCGTATTATAGCTACTGCAATAAGGACATTGAACTTGATTTGCCATAATATCTTTAAATTTTAATTGTTATTTCAATTTATATATACCCCAAAGTCACTATAGGCAAATGACTAAATGAGTTTTTCTTTTATTTCCGCTTCCAATTTCAGAAGCGTAGCATAATCATGCTTACTGGACACCAAACGTGCCGTCAGGTCTTCTGCAAGTTCTTTCTTGTCAGGATGCCGATCTGGATGCGCTGCAAGACATAGCCTCATGTACAGGCGATGAGCCTTTACCATACCATCCACCACATTAATGCTTTCATCTCTTGTCACTGTACGACGAAACATTATTCGTTTAATATATCTGACAAAGAAGTTCATCCTATAAAATATTGTTTTAAGTTTGCATATTTCTTTAGGGCAAATGTTTTTTC
>CAVIEK010000042.1:0-18896 GCA_963641805.1 Bacteroides fragilis | reverse complement strand
ACGCTGCTCCGGTGGTGGCGCAACGCTACATCGACTTCTGGACAGACGTCCTCGACCGCAAGGCACATTGCTGACGCGATTCTCTACCCGCGTATAGTCCTTTCCCAAAAGATGCCGATATATATGACATTATTATAATATGCAACGGAGCCACACCGCAATTGCGGTGTGGCTCCGTTGTGATGGGTGCTATGTGTGTGGTGTCACATCACCTTGGCCACCTTGTCGGCAAGCACAGCCATATCGGTCACACGTTCCACCACCTCACCGTTGTGGCCTATGATGAACACGGTGGGGATTCCGGTCACATTATATGACGTTACGTTGGGCGACTGCACACCCATCGGGTCGTAAACCGTGATCCACGGCAAGTTTTTGGCTGCCATGCGCCAGTCGACCTCAGTCTCGTCGAGACCTATCTGGTAAATCTCAAGACCCTTGCTGTGGTAGCGAGTGTAGATGTCGTTGAGAATCTTGTTGAAGGCAGGCGAGAACTGGGCGCTGTAGGCTGTGTAGTTGAGCAGCACCACCTTGCCTTGCGATGCCACCTTCGATAGGGTCTGGGTCACACCGTTCTTGTCTTGCAGCGTGATGTCGATCAAGTTGGTCATTTGGGCATATATGGTGTCGCCGGGAGTCTGGACGGCTTGGCGACGGCGCTTCTGCCCGTCGAGCAGCACGCTCACAAGGTATTGGGTGCGAGGGTCATTGGGCTTGAATGTGTTGAATGCGTTGGCCACGGCGCCTATTATCTTCAGGTCGGTGTCGTTGAGAGGGTCGAAGAGGGGTGCCTCGTTGATGTATTTGTTTATGATGTAATAAGCCACAATGCCGCTCGGGTCTTGCAAGATCTGCTCGCTGAGTTTGCGCTTCCACGCCTGCATCTCGGCTTCGGTTCCTTTGTTGTCGCTGAATTGAAGCGCGGCCTTGTCCACTTCCATCACCTGCTTGGCATGGTCGCTGCCGCTAAGTGTGTAGTCGGTGTCAAAGGCTTTGAGCTTAGTCTTGATGGTGATGTGGTCGATGCTGTCGATGGGCAGGTAGATCGACTGTGCGTTATAGCGGAGGCGGTAGATGTTGGGATATTCTGGCGCATCCTCGCTTATGCTGAAGTCACCGTTCGAGGTGGTGATGGAATCAACCAGAAACCAGCTGCCGTTGCTTGAGTACTCAAGCACGAGCTTGGTGGTGTCGCCGCCGCCTTCCACGGTGCCGTCGACAGTGAATTTTGCCTTGCCGCATGAGCACAACAGTGCCACCAGTGCGAGTGTGTAAAGTATACGAGTCTTCATTTTGTGATAAAATGTTGTAGTTTTTCTGTTTCCCCGGTTTTCGGGTGTTTGATTATGCGAAGATAATCCAAATTTCTGCAACTGCCAACCCGTACTGCCACAAATCGGGCCATTTGCCTCCCTATGGCCTCTCAGCGGGTCGCACTGAATGACTCGCGCTTGAATACGAATATAGGCACAACCGCGCCTACCACCAGGCAGGCAATCACAAAGGTGCACGTCAGCCCGTTAAACATCAGCAGGCTGCTGTAGTGGGTTATCACGCCTTCATCGGTAGAACTCACGCACATCACAAGTGCCTGTACCGTGTGGTAGGCATAGATGCCCGGAATCATTGGCAGCAGCGACGGAAATGCGAATGTCTCGGGCGGGCATTTCACCTTTGGAGCTATTAGTATCGACAGCACACCTATCACCAAGGCGGCCACCAAGCTGGCTATCACTATGTTCCAGCCCATAACGTAGCGGGTGGCATGACCGGCGGCGGCAATGAGCGCACAAAACTTGAAGGCATTGAGCGGCGGATTGCTCACGCTGGCAAATCCTATGGCGGCGAGTGCCGCGAAAAAAGCGTCTTGTAGCAGATTCAGTAAAAGTGTCATCTTTTCAGGGAGTTTCTTCTTATTGTTGATTTCTTGCTGGCGGCAAAGTCATGGTATGTGCGTCATTGGAACAATTCCAGGTTCATGATCACAATGCCCACCGTGAGCCCCAGCGACAGGCACACCGTGAGCATCATAGCCATCATAAAACGGCTGAATGCGGTAAGGTAGTGGCCGTCGAGCAGGTCGCTGATTGAGTTGATGTAGTGAACGCCGGGCACCAGATAGAGCACGCTCGTGCCCAGCGCCAGGTCGGGGGTGCCGCCTATGTTGAATATGTAGCCTGAGGCTCCTATCACTGCCGATATGAATGAGCACACAATGAACATGATGCGAGTGTCAACCTTGGCGCTCAGCAACACTATCTTCATATAGTAGCCCACCCAGGTGGCCAGCGCCACGATGCCCATCGAGGGAAAGTCGCCTCCAAACAGGCGGCAGAACGATGCGTTGGCAACCGACACCAGCAGCATCACTATCCAGTTTGGTATGGGTTTGGCCTGAATGATGGCGTGATAGCGCTCAATGGCTTGGTCGAGGTCACATCTCCCCTCATACACGTCCCAACTAAGCTTGCTCAACTGGGTGTTAGCCGCAAAGCTGAGTGGCACATGGGCTTGAGCCCGTGATTCGTGATAGGAATGGCCGTGGTCGCTGTCCCACACAGTGATGATGAAGTGGGTGGCAAGCATCAGCATGTCTACGTGCACGCCGAAGGCCTCTGCCATGCGGGTCACGTTCTTACTGATGCGGGTGCAGTTGGCCCCGCAGCCCATGAGGTAAGTGGCATAGTCGCCGAAAAACAGGCATATGCGCTTGAGTGTGTCGTGGTCTTGGGTCATTATCTTTTTTAGTCTAAATTATCCTGGTTGCTATTTCCCGTTCAACCTTAATTTATTTAACTTTGCAAAGTTACTACTTTTTTGGCTTATAATGACTCTTTCTTGATATGAGAATGAATTGGGATACATTGATATGCGACACACGACTCGGTTTGGAAAACTTCACCGACAGCCGCAGCGGTGGTGTGCGCAGCGAGTTTGAGCGCGATTTCGACCGCCTTGTGTTCTCCTCCCCTTTCCGACGGCTGCAGAACAAAACGCAGGTGTTCCCCTTGCCTGGCAGCATCTTCGTGCATAATCGCCTCACGCATAGCCTGGAAGTGTCGTGCGTGGGCCGCTCTATGGCCAACGAGGTGGTGCAGCGTCTCATTGCCGCCAATCCGGCCGATGCAGTCAACGCCAAACTGATGAAAATAGGCGAGATTGTGGCTGCGGCTTGTCTTGCCCACGATCTGGGAAACCCTCCTTTTGGCCATTCGGGCGAGAAGACCATCGGGGCTTTCTTCAGTGAGGGCGAGGGCCTCAAGCTCAGAAACGAGTTCACTGTCGAGCAGTGGGCCGACCTCACTCACTTTGAGGGTAACGCCAACAGCTTTAGGGCTCTCGTGCACCAGTTTCGCGGACGGCGTCCGGGCGGCTTCGCCATGACCTATTCCACTCTGGCGTCGATAGTGAAATATCCCTACTCGTCGACTCAGGCCAACGCGCACGGCAAGTTTGGCTTCTTCACGTCGGAGAGCGACATCTTCGGGCGAATAGCCCAAAAGGTGGGGCTCATCAAACTCGGACACGAGCGCTATTGCCGTCATCCGCTCGTCTATCTTGTGGAGGCGGCCGACGATATCTGCTATCAGGTGATGGACATCGAGGATGCCCACAAACTTAAAATCCTGGGTACCGACGAGACCATATCCCTGCTTTCGGCTTTCTTCAGCACCGAGGTGCGCGAGCACCAAAGCAAAGTACTCGCCTCGGTAGCCGACCCGAATGAGAAAATCGCCTATCTGCGCTCGTGCATTGTGGGGTTGCTTGTCAAGGAGTGCGCATGTGTCTTTGTCGATAATTCCGATGCCATAATGGAGGGGCGTTTTGAGGGGTCGTTGATCGATCACATTTCGCCTCTTGCCGCCGAAGGCTATCGCCAGTGCAGCCGTACCGCCTACGCGCGCCTTTATTGTGCCAACTATGTGGTCGATGTCGACCTCGCCGGCAACCGCATCATCAGCTTCTTGCTCGACAAACTCATCGGAGCCACTTTGCATCCCGAACGCAACTATTCACGCTTGCTGCTCAATAAGTTCCCGCAGCAATACGACGTGTATGCCGACACCGTGTTCGGGAAGGTGCAGGCGGCCATCGACCATATCAGCGCCATGACCGACATATATGCGCTTAACCTCTACCGTCAGCTCGACGGCACCAGCCTGCCCACTGTGTGACAAGTTGTCGAGGCCTTACGGGAAAAAGGCCCGACAGAACGAATGCAAGCGCCCCGCAGCTTTCCGTTATGGGAAAAGACTACGGGGCGCTCTCTGTTTTTTTTATGACGTCGGCCTGGCCATGTGGCCGGGTGGCGGTGTGTCTCGCATCAGAATTCGGCGTTGTTGGGTGTGCGCGGGAACGGAATCACGTCGCGGATGTTACTCATGCCAGTCACAAACAGCACCAGACGCTCGAAACCGAGGCCGAAGCCACTGTGGGGCACTGTGCCGAAGCGGCGTGTGTCGAGGTACCACCACATATCCTTCATGGGGATGTTGCGTTCCTCAATTGCCTGCATCAGCTTGTCGTAACTTTCCTCACGCTCCGAGCCGCCGATGATTTCGCCAATCTGCGGGAACAGTACATCCATGGCACGCACCGTGCGGCCGTCGTCGTTCTGCTTCATGTAGAATGCCTTGATCTCTTTCGGATAGTCGGTGAGAATCACAGGACGCTTGAAATGCTCTTCCACCAGGTAGCGCTCATGCTCGCTCTGAAGGTCGATGCCCCATTTCACGGGGTATTCAAACTTCTTGCCGCTCTCCTCGAGTATCTTGATTCCCTCGGTGTAGGGCAGGCGCACAAACTTCTCCTTGAGCACGCCCTGCAGACGCTCGATGAGCGTGTCGTCATACATCTTGTTGAGAAACTCGATGTCGTCCTTGCAGTGGTCAAGGGCATATTGCACGCAGTGCTTGATGAAGTCTTCGGCAAGATCCATATTGTCGTTGATGTCGTTGAAGGCAACCTCAGGCTCCACCATCCAGAATTCGGCAAGGTGGCGCGGTGTATTGCTGTTCTCGGCACGGAATGTGGGGCCGAAGGTATAAATGGCTCCGAGCGCTGTGGCTCCCAGCTCACCCTCGAGCTGGCCGCTCACCGTAAGGCTCGTCTGCTTGCCGAAGAAATCGGCGCTGTAGTCGATTTTGCCATCCTCGGTGCGGGGCAGGTCGTTGAGGTCGAGCGTGGTCACCTGGAACATCTCGCCAGCGCCCTCGCAGTCGCTTTCGGTGATGAGCGGGGTGTTCAGGTAGAAGAAGCCACGGTCGTTGAAAAACTTGTGGATGGCAAACGCCAGATTGTGGCGGATGCGCATCACGGCGCCGAAGGTGTTGGTGCGCATGCGCAGATGTGCCTTCTCGCGCAGGAATTCAAGTGTGTGGCCTTTCTTCTGCAGCGGATAATCGTCGGCCGACGCGGTGCCGTAGACCTCGATGCTCTCGGCCTGTACCTCCACGCTCTGGCCCTTTCCCTGTGATGCCACAAGGGTGCCTTCCACGTGCAGGCTCGAACCTGTGGTGATGGGCTTCAATTCCTCGTCGCTGAACTTCTCCAGGTCGATGACAATCTGCAGATTCTTAATTGTCGAGCCGTCGTTGAGTGCCACAAACTGCACGTGCTTGTTGCCGCGGCGGGTGCGCACCCAGCCTTTGACGCACACTTTCTCGTCGACTAGCTGTGGATCGAAGGCGTCGACAATCTTAGTTCTTTTTAATGCCATGATGTTTTTGCTATGTGTATGGGTTCTTTTTGATTGTTAGTTCTCCTTGCGGTGACAAAAAACCACACTGCCCGTGGCTCTTGGTTTGGCTTTCGGGCAGTGGGCAATGTGGTGTCGGTGGTTACTCAAATGAGCCCTGCTTCAGGAAATTCACTTCTTCCTGTGTGAGGTAGCGCCAGCGGCCGCGGGTCAGGTTCTTCTTGGTGAGGCCTGCGAAATACACACGGTCGAGTTTCACCACGTGGTATCCGAGTGCCTCGAAGATGCGGCGCACCACACGGTTGCGGCCCGAGTGGATCTCAATGCCGGCCTGCTTGCGGTCGGTGGGCGATACGTAGCTCACGGCATCGGCGTGGATGGGGCCGTCCTCAAGTTCCACACCGTCGGCAATGTGTTGCATGTCTTCTTCGCTGATGGGCTTATCGGTCCACACTTGATATATCTTTTTCTTCACATATTTCGGATGGGTGAGCTTCGATGCCAGGTCGCCATCGTTGGTGAGCAGCAGCACGCCTGTGGTGTTACGGTCGAGACGTCCCACGGGATATATGCGCTCTTGGCATGCGCCTTTCACCAGGTCCATCACGGTCTTGCGCCCGTTGGGATCCTCGCTTGTGGTTACGCAGTCTTTGGGCTTGTTGAGCAGGATGTAGCACTTCTTCTCGGCGCTCACCACCTTGTCGTTATACTCAACTATGTCTTTGGGGGTGATCTTCACACCGAGCTCGGTCACGGGCTCACCGTTGACTTTGATGGCTCCTTTCTGTATCAGCTCGTCGGCCTCGCGGCGTGAGCAGATGCCTGCGTTGGCCATGAATTTGTTCAGGCGGATTTCGCTGTTTGGATCGATTGCCGGCTCCTCATATTCCACGGGCTGAGGACGTGGCGTGAAACGCATGAGTGGACGCGGTGCCTGCTGGTGCTTGGGCTGGTGCGGCTTGCCTCCGTAGGGACGTTGTTGTTGCCCGTAGGGGCGCTGTTGCTGTTGTCCGTAGGGGCGTTGTTGCTGTTGCCCGTAGGGGCGCTGTTGCTGCTGTCCGTAGGGGCGTTGTTGTTGTCCGTAGGGGCGCTGTTGCTGTCCGTAGGGACGCTGCTGCCCGTAAGGCCGTTGTTGTCCGTAGGGGCGCTGTTGCTGCTGCCCGTAGGGGCGCTGCTGGTAACCGCCGCGCTGCTGGTTGTAGGGGCGCTGCTGGTAGCCGCCGTGTTGTTGTCCGCCTTCCTGCGGATTGGCTCCTTGTGGCTGGTCTTGGTTGCTGTAACGATTGTTGTAGGGGCGCTGCTGGTAGCCGCCTTGATATCCGCCTTGGTTGTAGGGACGTTGCTGGCGTGGAGCGTAGGGGCGTTGCTGGTAGCCGCCTTGGTAATCGTTTTGTGAAGTAGTCTGTTCTCCCTGTGCATCATGATTGAAGTCAACTTTCTCATATCTGTTTGATTCGTTGTCCTCGATGGCGGGCTTGGCGTCGCCGATGCGTGGTCTTTTCGGTTTTTTTTCTAAATTCTCATCCATAATTGAAACGTTGATTGTTAGTAGTTATTTTGAATGATTGTTTGGCCATCTCGGCCTCTCGTTTTTTGTTTTATGCTGTAAAAATGATTTGTCGCTTTTTTGTTTTGTAGACTGCTGCTTGGGCGCTTGCTTATTGTCTCGGCATCGGTGTGCCGCTTTGCCCTCTTATGAAAAGTGCTCCTCTCGGGTGTGCACGATAATGGCATTGGCATGCTTTATCACTTTGCAAAGATAGTGGTTTTTGTGGCAAAAGCAAATTCTGGTGCGGCCTCTTTAGTTTTTTTTATCAAAATGTGCTTTGAGTGCGCTCGTTACTGCAAAAAAAAGCGGCACACCCGCTGTCGCTTGAGCCTTTGTGATACTCTTGTCGAGGTCGGTGTGCCGCTGTGTGGGCTGGCTTGCCTTGTGGGGCAAACTGTGGGGTTAATATCCTGTGTAGTTGTGGGGCGTGATGGCATTGAGCTCGGCCTTCACCTCGTCGCTAACGTCAAGCGTCGCCACAAAGTCGGCTATGCGCTTGGCATCCACTTTCTCGTTGGTGCGGGTGAGTGCCTTCAGCGTCTCGTAAGGCTTGGGGTAGCCTTCGCGCCGCAGAATGGTCTGCATGGCTTCAGCCACAACGCTCCACATGTTGTCGAGGTCGGCGTCAATCGACTCGCGGTGCAGAATCAGCTTGTTCAGCCCCTTGAGAGTGCTTGCCAGTGCTATCATCATGTGGCCTACGGGCACACCGGCGTTGCGCAGCACTGTCGAGTCGGTGAGGTCGCGCTGCAGTCGCGACACTGGCAGCTTTTGAGCCAGGAAGGTGAGCACGGCGTTGGCTATGCCCATGTTGCCCTCGCTGTTCTCAAAGTCGATAGGGTTCACCTTGTGTGGCATAGCGCTTGAGCCCACCTCGCCGGCTTTGATTTTCTGCTTGAAGTAGTTCATCGATATATACATCCAAAAGTCGCGGTCGAGGTCGATGATTATGGTGTTGATGCGCTGCATGGCCTCGAAGAGCGATGCCATATTGTCGTAGTTTGATATCTGTGTGGTCCACTCCTCGCGTTCAATGCCCAGCTTCTCGTTGAGGAATTTCTTGGCAAAACTGCGCCAGTCGATGTCGGGGAAGGCGATGCGGTGGGCGTTGAAATTGCCGGTGGCTCCGCCGAACTTGCCGCTCACGGGCACTTCCTTTAGCTGCTTTATCTGTTGCTCCAGACGGTAGGCGTACACCTTGATTTCCTTTCCCAGGCGGGTGGGCGATGCAGGTTGGCCATGGGTCTTGGCCAGCATGGGGATGTCCTTCCACTCTTGGGCATGGGTGTTGAGCCAGTCGGTCAGCTGTTGCAGCAGCGGCAGGTAGGCCTTGTTGACGGCGTCTTTGATGGCCATTGGCACTGAGGTGTTGTTGATGTCTTGTGATGTGAGCCCGAAGTGGATAAACTCCTTGTGGGCCTCCAGACCTATGGCGTCGAACTGCTCTTTCAGGAAGTATTCCACGGCTTTCACGTCGTGGTTTGTCACGGCCTCGATGTCTTTCACTCGTTGGGCATCGGCCTCCGTGAAGTTGCGATAGATGTCGCGTAAGGTTTCAAAGTGCTTGTGGTCAACACCTTTGAGTTGAGGCAACGGAATTTCGCATAGGGCGATAAAGTATTCCACCTCCACATTCACGCGGTAGCGAATGAGGGCATACTCTGAAAAATACTGGGCAAGTTGGGCTGTCTTGCCATGATAGCGTCCGTCGATGGGAGAGACGGCGGTTAGTGGACTCAAGTTCATCTTGTTTATTCTTGTTTATATAGTGTGTGCGTTGCAGTATATTTCTCTATTGGCGGTGGTCTGGCTGATTGGGCCGACGTGAAGGAGCCAAGTAGGGTGAGTGTCGCGTCGCCCCCATAGGCAGTTGGCGATCTGGGTGGGCTTTAACACTCACTGTCACTGTAGTAGCGGCGGCGGGCTGATGCCTGGCGAGGCCAACAATATTGCAAAGTTACTTAAGAAAACTCTTTTTTGCGCACTTTTTGTCGCTATTTTATTTGTACAGTCAAAAAAAAGCACTACCTTTGCATCGCATTTAAAAAATGAGGGCGCTTAGCTCAGCTGGTTCAGAGCGTCTGCCTTACAAGCAGAGGGTCGGGGGTTCGAATCCCTCAGCGCCCACACTTCTCATCCAAGGTTCCGGCGTGGCATGCAAGAGGGCGCTTAGCTCAGCTGGTTCAGAGCGTCTGCCTTACAAGCAGAGGGTCGGGGGTTCGAATCCCTCAGCGCCCACCCAAAACAACAATAACCGCTTAGGCTTATGCTTGAGCGGTTTTTTCGTGTTTCCGGTGTGTGCGTGGTTGTGCTTATGGTGTCGCACAGCTCATGTTGCGGTGATTGGCTTATGTGCTGCGCGGCACACTTCACCGCAGTCGTAGAAATCCAAGTTCCGCATGTCGCCGCTTTGTGAAAACGTGGTGACACGCCACAGCCAGATGCCGGCTTGCACCCCCATCATTATTATTAATGTAAAAAAAGCTCACCATTTTGTGATTTGTGTGAGAAAATCACTACATTTGCATAGCATAGGTGTTGTAGTACGCACACGCGTTGCCACAGCCGGTTTCCCGTCAAGGTGGCGGTAGCCGGCCTCTGCACCGTTGGCATTGTGGCCGGCCGCATCGCCGCTACCTTTTGCGCAATTATCAACCCGACATTAGATAACCATTATATAATAACTTTAATTAAACAATTAACATGAAGAAAAATTCTTACTTCACGTGTTTGCGCGGCATAGCCGTGGGACTGGCCTGTTTGGTGGCCGGCTCTTTTGCGGCATCTGCGAAGACCATCGTCCACAACGGCGTGGTCTATACGGTGTCGAAGTCTAACGTCACCATTGCCAAGTCAAACGCCACAACCGGTGTCTATACTGGCGAGATTGAAATTCCTGAGACCTTCGAAGAAGGCGGAGTCACCTACACTGTGGTAGGTATCGACATGAACGCGTTCAAGAACTCTACTGTCACAAAGGTCACTCTCCCGAAGACTTGTGTCTCCATCAAAGCTAACGCATTCAACGGCTGCTCTGAGCTTACCAACTATCCTGTGCCCGAGGAAGCAACCACTCTGGGCAACGGTGCTTTTAATGGCTGCTCGAAAATCACCGAGGCTTTCGTCCCGGCAGGCGTGACTACAGCCCTTATCAGCAACCAGTTTGCAAAGTGCTCAAGCCTGAAGAAACTCACCTTCAAGAGTAGCACCGAGGAAATCAAACTCACCAACGGCATGTGGGGCGGCGACTCTACTCAGTGGTATCCGCCTATCGAGGAAATCGTGATCGGCCGCAACTTGTCGATGGACGGCTACAAGAGCAACCAGAACCCTCTGCGCGGCTACAAGACCCTCACCAAGGTCACATTCAACGGTGAGGCTACCGCACTCTTCAGCGAGATGTTTGCCGGTTGCCCGGTTCTCTCCACTGTCGACATCAAGGACAGCAAGGTCACCTCAATCGGTGCTCAGGCATTCAAGAGCTGCCCGGCTCTCACGAGCATCACCCTGCCGGCTGCCTTGGCCGAAGTCTCGTCGAGCCTCTTTGCCGACTGCTCGGCCCTTGCCAATGTGCAACTGGGCAACGTCACCACAATTGCCGACTATGCCTTCAGCAATTGCAAGGCCCTGAAATCGATAGCCCTGCCTGAGTCCCTCAACACCATTCAGAGCAACGCATTCATCAACAGTGGTCTCGAGGGTGTTGTCAATCTGCCTTCAGCCCTCACAAGCGTGGGCGCCAGCGCTTATGCCGGAACAAAGATCACCGGTGTGGCTCTGCCCGCATCAATCACTGCTATCGGTAACGCAGCATTCGCTCCTGTGTCTACTCTTGCCTCTATCACTCTGGCCGACGGCAACACCAACTTTAAGGTTGAGAATGGTGTACTCACCACTGCCGACGGCAAGCGCCTTCTCGTCGTTGCACACCAGAGCAACCTCGGCGACAAGTTGAACAACACCACAATCGAGACTGTCGACAACTATGGTCTCGCTTTCTCGCCCTATAAGACGGTGGTTCTGCCCAATGTCACATCTTTCGGCAACTATGCTTTCTACAAGGCTGGCGTCGAGGCGTTCACTCTCTATAGCAAAGCCACTACCGGCAGCAACATGTTCAACGGCTCTGCCCTTAAGAACATTGTGATTGAAGACGGACGCAACGAGATTCCGCAAGGCCTCTGCGACGGATGCCAGGAACTCACCGACGTCACTTTCTCCAGCACTACCACCAACGTGATGAAGAATGCCTTCGCCAACTGCCCGAAACTCGAGACAATGACCATCCCCGCATCGGTCAACTATATGGAAGCCGGAGCAGTGCCCTCTACCATCAAGACCCTCAAGGTGCTCAACGTCAACGTGCCAGTACTTGCGGCCGATGTGTTTAACGCCGGCCAAAGCGCTGTGAAGTGCAGTGTGGCCTCTAATGCGGTTGAGTCTTACAAGAAAGCCAGCCAGTGGTCTT
The DNA here is from genome assembly GCA_963641805.1 of Bacteroides fragilis. Taxonomy (GTDB): domain Bacteria; phylum Bacteroidota; class Bacteroidia; order Bacteroidales; family Muribaculaceae; genus Sodaliphilus. The sequence goes on along the minus strand of CAVIEK010000042.1, from coordinate 7,181 downwards.
ACCTCGACATCGTAGCCGATGCCTCCATCTCGGGTAAGGCTGCCACTCTGGGCTGCCCCACAGGTCTCTATTTCGCCACCAAGGACGGCAAACTCATGTATAAGGACGCCACAGGCAACTTGGTCGACACCAAGTTTGCGACAGGCGCACACGCCTTCAACCTTGCAAGCTACAAAAACCGCGTCTATGTGGCTGTGGCAGGCAAGAACTTCCGCTATGAGTATCCTACCGCAGGTGCAGGCGACGGTGAACTCTTCTATGTGAACCGCACAGGTGACATCTTCTATCGTGTGACCGTGCTCAACAACATCGGCTACGAGGCCTTCCAGGATCCGTTCTCGATGACCATCGTTCCTGCCGACAACAAGATCTACATCGCCGACCGCAACGTGGGTATTCACGAAATGGATGCCGACACTGTGGGCCTCTATGGCGAGCAACCGTTCTTCTTCAAGAACGACTGGCTGCCTTACTATGGCAATCCTTGGGCTTATGGTGCCATCGGTGCCGGTTTCGCTATGGACAGCACCAACGTTTATTGGGTGGCCAAGAAATTCTCAGGCCTGGGTATCTTCCGCTTCAAGAAGAGCGACATCTACACTGCCGAAGAGGCCAAGAAGCACAATCCTCCCTACAAGACCGTCCTGCCCGACGACCAGATGACTTCGTTCTATCTTGACGAGGCTCACGGATATCTCTACTTCTTCCTCCAGAAGGGCGCTTCGGCTTCTGGCTACGTGCCCGGCGTTTACCGTCTGCCGCTGCAGGCCATCAAGGATGCTGACGCTGCCGACGAGTCGGTTCTGCTTACATCGGCAACTCTTATCGACAACTCTCCTGTGCTGCTCGAAGGCTCGGGCGACGAGGTGACAGGCGTATGCCAGATATCAGGTGACGACAACTACATATACTGGTCTTACATCGCTCCTATGACTGAGGCCGATGCAATCGCAGCAGGCGACAAGAATCTCTCGGTGTCTATTCCCAACAGCATTGAGCTCGACACTACCAATCCGCTCCACCATAGCGGTATCAAGTATGTGGCTGCTAAGGGCGACGACCTTACAGTGAAGTTTGCCGTAGAAGGCGTAGAGGCTTATGGTGTGGTTCCCGCTACATTCGTGCCCAGCGATCCCACCGACGTCAAGACCGTGGTTGCCGATGCCAAGGCTGTGGTCAAGGCTGGCAATGTGGTTGTTCCTGCCGATGCTCTCGTGAGCGTATACAGCATCAACGGTTCTCTCGTGGCATCGCAGAAGGTGGCTGCCGGCACAACCGTCAGCATCTCGGGCGTGGCCAAGGGCATCTACCTCGTGCGCATCGCTTACGCTAATGGCGTGAATGAGACCGTTAAGGTTATCCGCTGATTCCGTGACTTCAATCGGGCGTGGCCCACGCAGGTGAGCCAACTGTCCGGTCCCCTATAAACCAAGGCGGGGCTGCTTCTCAATCGAGGCAGCCCCGCCTTAGTTCTGTGCGGTGGAATGATGCGCCGAGTCATAGCCGGAAAAGGGAATGTGCTGTTATGCCTGGATGTGCCATGGTTATGGTGAGGCGGGTGTCACCATTTGCTCATGATGCGGTATGAGATGTCGCTGATGTGGTCGAAGTAAGGTTCCCACCCGGTGCGCTCAGTGCCTTCTGGCACTATGCGCAGCCCGTAGAATTTGGTGCCAGTGGCGCGGCAGTGGCGCATCTGCGTCATAAGGTCGTCAGCAGGTTTCCCGATCAGGAAATCGCTCACCCAAAGCACATCGGCGTTCACGTAGTTTTTTCCCTCGGCGTTGAGCAGTTTGAATGTGAGCTCCATCATGTTGGATGCATCGGTGCCGCCTCCTATGAATGGCACATGTCCTTTCTCGAAGTTGTATTCTTGCTTGCTCAGTCCAAGCGACTCATATTGTCGCTGCTTGCGGCGTTGCATCAGGTCAATGGCATGCACGCTCACCGCAAAGTCTATCAGGAAACAGTCGCGTTGCTGCCTTTCGGCCATATCTTCAATCATGGCAAGCAACAGTTTGATGATGCGTTGTGGCGCACCGCGCATGCTTGCCGATGTGTCGATGCACACTATCATGGGGCCCTTGCGTGAGGCATGCTCGGGACTCAGTTGTCGCGATGGGGTGGCAATGCGCGACTTGTGGCGGAACGTCTGCAGGCGGCCGCGCACGTATCGGTACAGGAATGCGTCTTCGGTGTCGGTGTCGAGAAATTGCGCCATTTCGATGGGCAGTGCAGTACCCACATCGCTGCCTGTGGTGATGCCGTCAATGTCGCTGCCGGCTGAGTGTGTCATCTTCATGCTGGACCCGGTGGCCATGGTCAGGCGGTCCGTCCCGCCGCTGTTGGGCACCCGCCCCATGATTCGTACTATCTGCCCCAGTTGCGGATACTGGTCTTGGCTTTTCACAAGCCTCATCTGCTTGATGAATTCGGGCTCGTCCCAGCGGCCGTTCATCTGCTGCCATGCCTGCACGGCCTTGTCGTCGGTGGCTCCGCTATTGCGCATAGTCTCCTCGGCATTGCGCATCAGGCTGCTCAGTGCGCGCTGTTGCGCCTCGCCGTGCTTGTCGATGTAGTCCTGAACATCGAGCTCACGGCGGTAGCCCATGGCGGCACTCCAGTCGTCGACCATCTTGGCCCACAGCATGTCGTCGGCTGCTCCGCCATCGGCCATTGCTTTTCGGTAGAACTCGCTGTCGAAACCGTTGTCACGGTGCTTGTCGGCTATTTCTTGGAGTAGCGGGCGCCAGTTGTCGGTGCGCTGACCTTCGCTCCAATTGAGCACTTTTTCCGCATTGTTGCGTTCGGTCCATTGGCACTGCCTTGAAAAGGTCTCCTGGTGCTTCACCGTGACCACAAACCTCCCGAGCGACGAGTAGAAGACCTTGCCGCACAGGCGGCTGCTGAGCACTTGTGCCTTGATTTGTGGGTCAGACATGAGCCGCACCATGTAGCGCACCAGCGGGTCGGAATATTCACGCCACGGCTCGTCTTCAGGCCACACCACACCCCGGCCTGCAATCTCACCCGTCGTGACGAATATCTCAATCATCTTCAAGTAGAGGTGCACGCTCATGGTGCCGCTGCCGTGCAGCGCCCAGTCCCAATATGCGCTCAAATCATTCATCAAGTTTGGCTATGTCGATTCGCAAGAATGCTATTTCCTGCTGCAGGCGTGTGCGTGTGCCGTCAATCATTTTGCGGTCGTCGGCAGTGGTGAGCATGTGGTCGTTGAGCCGGGAAATGGTGTCGTTGAGTTGGGCTGTGAGATTCTCGAGCTCGGCATAGAAGTCGCGGAATTGCTGCCCGCCGTCGGGCAGTGATGTGTCGGCCGGCACGGATGTGGTCTCGATGCCGAAACGCTCGTTGCCTATGTATAGGTTGTCGGTGTCGCGTGACAGGGTCACTTGCATGGTGCCCAGTGGCATGGTCTGGAGCGAGTCGTAGACCCGCACTATTGTCACTCCCTGATTTTTCTTGTCGTTGTAGCTTACACCTGTGAGTGTGCCTTTGCCCACGGTGGGCAGGTTCTGGAAGTCGCTTGCCACAATGTAGGTGTGGCTGTTGTGGCCACTGCTGCTGAGCAGACGGTAGTAGAAATGGTTGTAGAGGCGCTTGTTGGCGTCGCGCTGCAAGGTGCGTGTCGAGACTCTGCGGTGGGCTTCGGCGGCCCGCTTGCCACGAAGCTCGTCGGCCACTGCACCCTTAATCTCGTCAATCTGAAGCCTGATGGGGGCGAAGATGATGCGCATTATAAGCTCGCTCACGCCCTTGTGCTCCTCGGGCTCTTGCCACAGGCAGTGCTGTAGCGGCAGCAGGTCGGGGACGGCTACTTCGGCGCGGCCGTGCATGAATGCTGCGGTGCGCATCAGGTGGGCAATCTTCTTCCATCGGCGGTCGCTCACATAGATGTCGTGACCCTCGGCCTCGCCCTCCACTTTCACTGCGTGAAGCGCGCGTTTTATCTGGTGCAGGCATTGCAGTATCTCGGCGGGAATGGTCACTTTGGCAATTTCGCTGCTCCAGCTGTCGTATTCTTCTTGGGTGATTTGCCACTGTCTGATCATGTCGGGTGCACTGTCGGTCACTGAGACGTCGGAAGCGGTGATCATGAGGTCGAAGTTGGTCTCGTCGCTGATGTTACGGCTCTCTAGGCGCACTATGAATCGGTCCCACAGCGCCTCAAGGCCTTCGCCGCGGGCGGGCAACTCGTTGCTGGCGGCAACAAGCAGCTTAAGCGGCAGACGCATCTCTTGCCGACCGTTGCGGAACAGACGCTCGTTGATGGCGGTGAGCAGGGTGTTCTGTATGGCTGGCCCGGCTTTCCATATCTCGTCGAGAAACACCACGTCGGCTGTGGGCAGGTAGCCCTCGGTGGCCCGCACGTAGCTGTCGTCGGTCTTGAGGCGGCTTATGCTCACCGGGCCGAATATCTCGTCGGGGGTGGAGAAGCGCGACATCAGGTACTCAAACGACCGAGCCCCGCTGAAGGCCCATTTTAGCCTTCGCGCCACCATCGACTTGGCCACCCCGGGAGGGCCAAGCAGAATTATGCTCTCGCCGGCAACGGCGGCCCACATCGAGAGGGCTATCTCGGTCTCTTTCTCGTAGATGCCGCGGTTCATCTCGCGCAGCAATGCCTTGAATCTGTCTTTTATAGTCATAGCGTCTTGTTACGGTGTGTGTCTTTAATGATATGTGAAAAATGCAGTTAAGGCCTTCGTCCGGCAGTCATGACCGGATTCGGGCCTCAAATTTAGCAATAATTCCTCTATTTTGCTCTATCCGCCCTATATCGTTTTCCCTGTCGCATCGCGCTTGCGATGACGCACGGCGGCATACGTCACCACTGCCGCCGCGGTCATCGCCTCCGATACCGGCATGGCCATCCAAATGCCGTCGTTGCCCATCACAATCGGCATCAAAATGAAGGACGGCACCAGCAATACCAGTCCGCGTAGCAACGAGAATATTGTGGCCGGCAGCGGACGCTCCACGCTTTGGTAGTAGCCCACCATTGTCACGTTGAATATGAAAAACACCAGTCCGCTGGCAAAGAGCGGCAGACCCTCGACGGCTATTTTCGCTGCATGGCTGTCGAGGTCAAGAAACAACCCCACGAGCAGACGCGGGCACAGCGTGAACACTGAAACCACCGCCACACCGCAGGCCACAGCTGCGGCAATGGCTATGCTTGTGGCCTGGCTTACGCGCCGTTGCAGCCCCAGACCGTGGTTGTAGCTGATTATCGGCTGGGCCGATTGTGCCACGGCGTTGCCTATCATGAAAATGAACGGGGCGTAGTAGCACGTGATGCCGAAGGCTCCCACCCCGTCGTCGCCCAGGTAATGCATGAAGGTGCGGTTGCCCATATACATGAGCACAGCCAGTGTGCTCTCGCCGAGCAATGCCGACGAGCCTATGCGGCACTGGTAGCCTATGTTGCGCAGCGTGAGGCGCAGGCTCTTCACACTCATCTTTAATCGGTAGAACTTGATTTGGCTCGAGAATTTTGTCAAGTAAGCAATCACCATCAGACCACCCACAATGATGCTAATGGTCGATGCTATCGAGGCTCCCTTCACTCCCATGCCCATAGGGAATATCATCAGCCAGTCGAGCACCACGTTGAGCGCTCCGGCCGACAGGCTGCACATCATGGCATAGCGTGGTGATCCGTCGAGCCTTATCACAAGGAGTCCCACGGCAATCCACATGTTGAACACCCATGATGGGGCGAACCACACCATGTAGTCGATTACCAGCGGCATTAGGGTGACCGATGAGCCCATGGCGCTAGCCGCGCTCTCGGGTGCTGCAAGCACCGCTATGGTTGGCACCAGTGCCACCAACGACGAGAATATCATGGCTTGGGTCACATTGATGCAGGCTGCTTTGGCCTTTCCGCGTGCCAGATGCACCGAAGCCACCACCGAGCATCCCATGCCCACCATAAGTCCCACGCCGGTAAGAATCATCAGTAGCGGTATGCAGATGTTTACGGCGGCGATGCCCTGGCTTCCCACTCCATGACCAATGAAGATGCCGTCGATGGCAGTTACCGCCGACATTCCCAGCATGCCCATCAGTGTGGGGAAGAAATACTTGCAAAAAAGCGCATACACATTGCTTTTGCTCAAGTCGATTGCGTCACGTTTCATTATAGTAGTGTTTTTTCGTTTGTTACCATATACGAAAAAGGCAGGAAAAGAGATTGTCGCGGGGCTCGCCCGCTCAGTCATCTTATCCAGCCTTTATGGTTATGTGATAAAGACCCTCCGATGAGAGGATTTTTGCTGTATTTGCCTTTTTTCCTCCGATAATGGATTTTGTGCCTTATTTGTCGAGGTTGAATTGGCTGTTCACCTTGGCGGCGATTGCTGCCATCTCTTCAGCCGGAAAGCTCAGCTTGTCGGCAAAGAAGTTCATGTCGCTTTCCTTGTTGATGGGTACAAGGTGGATGTGGGCATGAGGTACCTCAAGACCCATCACGGCCACACCGATGCGCTGGCACGGAATCACCTCTTTCATGGCCTTGGCCACGCGGCGGGCAAAGTGCCACAAACCCTCATATTCTTCTTTGTCGAGGTCAAACACATAATCAACCTCATGCTTGGGTATCACCAGTGTGTGACCCTTGGCCACAGGGTTGATATCGAGAAACGCATAGTATTTCTCGTCTTCGGCCACCTTGTAGCTTGGAATCTCGCCGGCGGCTATTTTGCTGAATACCGATGCCATAATCAAATCCCTATTTCAAGAATCTCAAACTGCATTTTCCCTGCCGGGGCCTGCACCTCTACCACGTCACCCACCTTGTGGCCAAGCAGACCCTTGGCGATGGGGGTGGTGATTGAGATCTTGCCCTCGCGCAGGTTGGCCTCGGTCTCGCTCACGACGGTATATGTCATCTTTGCGTTGTTCTTCACGTTCTTGATGGTCACCTTGTTGAGTAACTGCACCTCTTCGGTCTGTAACTTGCTCTGGTCGATGATGCGGGCCGTGGCCACCAGGTTTTTCAGCTCCGAGATCTTTGCCTCGAGCATTCCCTGCCGTTCTTTGGCAGCGTCATATTCTGCGTTTTCCGATAAGTCGCCTTTCTCACGTGCTTCGGCAATGGCACGCACCACTTCAGGGCGCTCTTCGTTTTCCAGTCGGGCGAGCTCCTTCATCTTGGC
>CAVIEK010000041.1:17287-19129 GCA_963641805.1 Bacteroides fragilis | reverse complement strand
CCCCGACCCTCTGCTTGTAAGGCAGACGCTCTGAACCAGCTGAGCTAAGCGCCCTTTCTTTTCGAAAGCGATGCAAAGGTAGGCATTTTTTTGTTACCAGCAAAACGTTTTAGATGTTTTTTCAAAAAAATTCAACTTTTTGCCGTCATTTTTGCCGTTATAATGCCTCACCAGCACTTGGGCCAGCCAAATGGTGCAGATCTCATCATTGTCACCAAGCCGCAAACTACGCCATATACACATCTCACGAAAGTTTGTTTTTTTGTCCCTTTGCCCGCACCATTAAGCAAAGCGAGGCGGCCGCGCCATGCGGCCACCTCGCTTCGATGTTGCATATTATCAAGTGGGGGTTACATCCCACAATTAGTTGAGACTATCAGAGCACGAGTTTTGCTGCCTTGCTGCCGGCCTTGACCAGAACAACGCCCTTGGCGGCGGGAACGGCAATCTCGGTATAACCGGCAGGAACCTTGCCTGCGTAGAGAATGCGTCCAGCCACATCAGCAACTGTCACAACCACAGGCGTTGCCGCTGTGACGGCAATGGCGCCGTTGCGAGCGGTGATTGTGGCCTCTGCAGCCCCAACCACATTGATGCCGGTTGACGTCGACACCACAATCTCGTTCGACTCGTCGCTGTAGACGTTGCCCACTGCACCGGCCGCAGTGTCGTAAGACTCTGCATAGGCGCTAACAGTATAGGCATATTTCACATTCTCGCTAATTGGAGTAGACAGAATCACATCATAGCTTGTAGCTGTGATGCCGTCTTGAGCGAGCACCGTCTCACGAAGCGTGTAACCGGCAGGAACCTTCTGCGACACAGTGATGTCGTCGAAGAATATCTTGTGCGAACCGCTGTATGAGAATAGCACATAGACGCTATCGGCACCCTTGGTGAAGTCGATTGAATAGTCCTTATAGCCGCTTTCGAGAATCACCTCCTTTGATTCAACCACTGCTTGCTCTGAATCCAGAACGCTGATCACAAGAGTGTCGCCAGCTGCCATCTGGCCATAAGCTGCACAGCACATATTGGCCTTCACCGTGAACTTGCCGCCGTCGTTACCAAGGTTGACCAGCGGAGTGCGCAATGTGGCCGCGCTGCCATATGGCGAAAGCACCATGTTGCCGGCAGCGAAAGCATGGTTACGGCCATGCCATGACGGTTGCTTGGTGTAGGCGTCGAGGTCTTCCTCGATTTTACCGAACTCCACGCTTGAGAACGTACCTTTGGTCACGCCCGAGAAATCGTCGCTAAGGACGCTGATCACTGTGTCGGATGCGAACTTTGTATCGCGGTAAACCGTGAGCATATAACCTTCAGCTTTTTCCGACGCATTCCAGTTGGCGGTAAACGATGTGGGTGTCACATTGGTGGCGGCAGTAGCCACTGGGGCTGCAAGGTTGTCGATGATTCTCACCACACGCACCTCATCGCTGTAGCCGCTCACTCCGGTGCCGTTGGTTGCGCGCACGGTGAAATAGTAAGTGGTGCTTTCATCGAGGCCGCTCACTGCCTTTGATGTGGTCTTGACAGTGTCGTTCTGCAGCACATACTGCTTGTTGCCGCTATTATCCTTCGAGTAGACATCGAGGATGTAGGCTGTGGCGCCCGAAAGGTATCTCCACCGTGCGGTAAAAGAAGTGGCACGGGCATCGCTGGGCTGGTACACCTCAGGAGCGGGGAAGTATTCGGGACTCGTCTCGATTGCGAGGCTGTCGATGAGCGAACCGTTGAATGTGAGACTGGGCTCGATGGTGAGAGTGCTGAGCGAGGTGCCGCCGTTGATCACAAGCTCAAGGTCGTGCCACTTGTCGTCGGTCACCATAAGAGTTTTCG
>CAVIEK010000041.1:6575-17250 GCA_963641805.1 Bacteroides fragilis | reverse complement strand
GTTTTCGAGGTAGAATAACCGACAGTGAATTTCACGAGCGCACCGCTCTCACTGAGACTGCGGTAGCGGCAGAAGATGCGCACTACGCCTTTATTGGCGCTCATGTTATAGCGAGTGGTTTTCAAATTGCCGCCATCGCCGAGTTTCAGCATGCCGCCAGCCTCATACACGAGCTTGCCGCTCCAGCCAGAGAGGTTCTTTGACAGCTTGCCCGATGAATAGGTTGAGATATCGGTAGTGGCAGGATTGTCCTCGCTGCCCTCGGTGAAAGCCGAAAAGCCCTCTGAGAGAATCACAGTGGGCTCTGTGGCCCACATCATCGACACCGTTGCGAGTGCCATGACTAAAGAGAGTAATACTTTCCTCATTTTTTGATTGATAGACCTTTTTTAATCAATTATTAATATGTTTGTTTTTTGGAATTCTGCACAAATAAGCAATTAAGTGCAAATTTAATCATTTTACCCGAAACATCACGTCGCAACCATCTATTTTCGACTACTTTATAAAAAATCCGTAAAATCAGAAAGAATGAAGCACCGGCCGTGCAGACTTTGGCTGAAGCCACTGCACGGCCGGCGTTCCGGTGATTCAAGCCCGTCACTGACGGGTGGTGGTGAGTAAAGGCGGCATCACTTCACCTCGAAATTGTCTGTATACTGGTTGACGAGGTTCTGGAATTGCGGATGGCGACGCACAAGCTTGAGGTTGACGTAGGGCTCTTCGCTCACGCTCACCTCAAAAAGGCTGCCGAATCCGTTGGCAAGAGCTGAGTCGAGGTAGCTGTAGGCAGCGTTGTTGTCGCCGATGTCGCTCAGCAGAGCCGAGGCATAGTAGTAGGCCTCGCCACCCGCCATTGAGTTTTGGGCTATCATATCGGATGCCCACTGGCGCGCCTCATCGTCACGCCCGAGCTCATGCAGTGCAAAACCGCGCAGACTTTTGATGTCGGTGCCGTTAAGTAGCACTTTCTGGAAGTCGGCAGTGGCGGCATCGACCTGGCGCAGGCGGTATTTATTGACCCATCCACGCAGGAGCAGAGCCTCACTGTTGACGGCATCGTTCATAACTGCCTGATTGAGTGAGGCGATAGCCTCTTCATTGTTGCGCATGGCCACATAGATGCGTGCGCGCGCTATGAGAGCTGGCGCATAGGTGGCGTTGGCCATTACGGCTTGGTTGGCTGCCGCAAGTGCAAGCGCTGGTTTGTCGCTGCCCTCTGAATGCACAAGGATGCGGGCCTTAAGGATGTAGTAGTCGGGGTCGGACGCGTTTTTGGCTATTGCCTTGTTGATGCTCACAAGAGCGTCGTCCATCATGTTGAGTTGGAACTGACACATGGCCGCGTCATAATAGACACCGGCATAGTCGAGCATATTATTGCCGATGATAGACTGCAGGTCGCGCAGTGCCTGTCCATAATGCAAGTGCTTCATGGCCACTGAGGCCCGGATACGGTAATAGGTGGCCGTGCCGGGAGCCTTGTTGATGGCATCGCCAAGGGCGGCATACACGTCGGCATAGTTTGTGCCGGCCATGTCGAAGATGTCGCTGATGGCCTGACGGCTGTCGGTTCCGCTCAACGCATAGATATAGTTCTTGGCGGCCGATTTGTTCTCGCCTATCATTTTAAGCACGTCGGCGCGATTGACATATACCTGCGACTCAGCGGGGAAGAGCTCGACAGCCTTGTCGACGTAGTTGGCTGCACGCTCATAGTTCTTGCGCGAGGCCTCCACCTTGCCGAGCCAGTAGAGCGCATCGTAGTTGCGGGGGGTGTCGCGCATTATTATCTGGAAATTCTTCTCGGCAGCATCATAGTCACCCATCTTGTAACTGAGCTTGCCCATCATGTCGACGCAAGAGAGCGATGCTGAGTTTACCTCGGATGCGCTTTTCAAGTCGGCGAGCTCGTCGTCGAGATTGTTTTTCTCGTCATTGATTTTGGCGCGCAGCATGTAGGCGTCGAATCTGAGTTCCTTTTCCTTGGCAGGGGCTGCCGACAACACCTGGTTGACATCGGCTAGAGCGGCGGCAAGGTCGCCGTTGAAGTAATACTGGTTAGCTCTTGCAAACTGAGTGGCATAGTCATCGGGGTGTTCACGCAACTGGTCGTTGTAGACCCCCATCACGGCCGCATTGATTTTGCGTTTCGAGGCATCATCGCTGCTTGACTGAGCCGTTGCCGTCGACACCGATCCGAGCGCCAGCACTGCAATGATTAATAATTTGCTGAATTTCATAATCTATCGATACTCATTTTTGATTGTTTACATTCTGTCGATTTCATTGATTGTGCGACGCAAGGCAGTGAGACGGCGCAACAGGGGCTCCACGAGCGAGAGCTGCAACATATTGGCACCATCGCTCTTGGCAGTGGAGGGTGTGGGGTGAGTCTCCATAAACAGGCCGTCGGCTCCTACGGCTATGGCTGCACGGGCGATGGTCTCGATAAGGTCAGGACGTCCGCCAGTGACACCGGCGCTCTGGTTGGGCTGTTGGAGCGAGTGCGTGACATCAACCACCACAGGCGCGAAGCGTCGCATCATAGGCACACCACGGAAGTCAACCACCAGGTCTTGATAGCCGAATGTGGTGCCCCGCTCGGTGATGGCCACATCACTGTTACCTGCGTCAATCACCTTCTGCACCGCAAACCGCATAGCCTCGGGCGAGAGAAACTGTCCCTTCTTGATGTTGACGAGGCGGCCGGTTCTGGCAGCCGCTATAAGCAGGTCAGTCTGACGGCAGAGAAACGCCGGAATCTGCAACACGTCGACATACTGAGCAGCCATCTCGGCCTCACCTGGCGTGTGGATGTCGGTCACCACAGGCACGCCAAACGTGTCGGCCACCTTACGCAATATTCTCAAGGCTTTCTCGTCGCCTATGCCGGTAAAGGAATCAAGGCGCGAGCGGTTGGCCTTACGGTAGCTGCCTTTGAACACGAAAGGGATGTGCAACTTGCTTGTGGTCTCAACGAGGCTCGAAGCAATCTCGAGCGCCATTTGCTCCCCCTCTATCACACAAGGGCCTGCTAGCAGGAAGAAGTTGCCGTCGGGGGCGCTGGTCAGTTGGTCGATCAATTTCATAATTGTATATGTACTTAAATATAAGTCGATAAAATCACTTGGCGGCCATGTCGAGCGAGTGGCACATCGCACAGGCAAACGTGGCGGCTGTCTCGGTGCGCAAGCGGCTCTCACCCAACGACACGGGCACGAAACCGGCCTTGAGGGCCGCTTCTACCTCGTCGGGATCAAAATCGCCCTCCGGACCTATTATCACCATAGTGTCATGCCCCGGCCGATAGACCTGTGCAAGACTGAGCCGCCGCTCACGTGGCAGCGATGGGTCGACGTAGGCAATAAAGCGGTCGCCGTCGAATGGCTCGGCAAGCAGACTCTTCAGCGGCATCATCTCGTCGAGCCGCGGTTTCTGCGCCTTCTGACTCTGCTTCATTGCCGCCACTAGAATCTTGTCGAGACGCTCAGTCTTCACTACCCGACGCTCGCTGTTGCGGCACAAGAGAGGAACGATGCGGTCGACACCCATCTCGGTACATTTCTCGGCCATCCACTCGATGCGGTCGATATTCTTTGTGGGCGACACGCCTATTACTATCTGATGCCGCCAATGAGGAGGGACACTGCACTGCCCCACTATCTCGACCGTGCAGTGCTTGGCATGTGACATGGTGATGCGGCAGGTGTAGACACTGCCGCAACCGTCAACCACCTCGATGATGTCGCCCTCGGCCATGCGCAGCACACGGGCACAATGGCGCGACTCTTCCTCGGGGAGGGTGAGCGTAGATGCTATTTGCGGTGCGTAGAAGCGGTGCATGTGGTAAATGAATCTTTTTTTACAGAAATTATTGCTATCTATGTCAAAACTAGTGGTAGCGACCTATACCGGCCGTTTACCATCACTTTTCCTTGGCAGGGTCGTGCTTGTAGCTGAAGGCAAGCATAAACGCCACTGCCACCACAAGTGCGAAACCGGCGAAGATGAACCATGCGGTACTCCAGTCACCAATGAGGAAGCCGTCGTCGGTCCAATGGCAGTAGTGGTTGATTATCTGCCCGGCCGCAAGGGTACCGATTGTGGCACCGAGTCCGTTGGTCATAAGCATAAACAGGCCCTGGCCCGAGGCCCTGACGCTTGGCTCACACTCACGGTCGACAAAGAGGCCGCCCGAGACGTTGAAGAAGTCGAAAGCCACGCCATAGACCAAACACGAAAGGATGAACAAAATCACACCAGGCATGGCGGGATTGCCCAAGCCGAAGAAGCCGAACCGAAGCACCCATGCAAACATGGCGATAAGCATCACCACCTTGATGCCGTAGCGCTTGAGGAAGAACGGGATGAGCAGGATGCACACAGCCTCGGCCACCTGCGATAGTGACACGAGCATTGTGGCATTGTTGGCTCCAAAGGTGTTGGCCATTTCAGGGATACCCTTGAAACTGGTGATGAACGGTGTGGCATAGCCGTTGGTCACCTGCAGTGACATACCCAAGAGAGCCGAGAAGATGAAGAACAAGGCCATTCGGCGCTGCTTGAACAGCTTGAACGCATTGAGACCAAGCATCTCGCTGACCGACTGCGACGGCTTCTCGACGAGCTTGCACTGCGGCAACGTGAAGCAATAGAGGCACAAGAGCACGCCCAGCACGCCCGACACCATGAATTGCATGTAGGTGTACTGGAATTTATTGGCATTGTCGGCAAGGGAGAACGAGAATTCCCCACCGTCCCAAATGGCACAGTTGACAAACCACATGGTGGCTATGAAGCCCACAGTGCCGAAAACCCTGATGGGTGGAAAGTCTTTCACCGTGTCGAGACCATGGTTCTTGAGTATAGTGAATGCAGTGGTGTTGGCCAGCGCGAGCGTGGGCATATAGAAAGCCACACTCACCGTGTAGAGCGTGATGAATGCTGCCTTGTCGGGCTGTGCTGCGCTCATGCCCATGTAGCAGAGGCCTATCATGGCCGCTCCTGCCACCAGATGGCAGAGACCGAGCAGACGCTGCGGCTGGATGTATTTGTCGGCAATAATACCCATGATTGTGGGCATGAATATTGACACAATTCCTTGTATGGCATAGAACCAAGAGATCTCGGCTCCCATGCCAGCCTTTCCCAGATAGTTGCCCATGCATGTGAGGTAGGCACCCCACACGGCAAACTCGAGAAAGTTCATTACGATAAGTTTAAGTTTTAAGTTCATTTCCTTTTTTATTGGATGGGAGATTAATGGATTTGGGTTATTTCTTAGCCTCGTGGTTTCCGTCGTCATCGTGGACTGAGCCGGAAGCCTTGCGTTCTTTAATTATCTTCTGAATTTTGGCAGCCAATTCATAGCGCTCGGCCTCTACGGCCTGTTCCAGACGGCGTTCAAGTTTGCTCAAGGGCATGTCGGCAAGGCTAACCTTGCGCGGTGACTCGTCGCCGTCGGCCTCAATCTTGAATCCGGTAGATTTGAGCACATCGGGTGTGGTGTAGATGGGAGCACCGGTGCGCAGTGCGAGCGCCACAGCATCACTTGTGCGACTTTCGATCTCCACTTCAGTGTGCTCACCGGCGAGTTTGATGCGCGAGCAGAACACCCCGTCGCTGAAGCTGTAGATCATCACTTCGGCAAGCTCTATGCCGAAAGCGTGAAACATGCTCACCATCAAATCGTGCGAGAGCGGACGCGGCGGGATTATATTCTCGAGTTTTGTGGCTATCGACTGAGCCTCGCCCACACCCACCACCACGGGTATGCGGTAAGGGCCATCGACCTCGCCAAGCAGCAGGGCATACGCTCCGCTCTGCACCTGGCTATGGGTGATGCCCACGACTCTCAATTCGATTTTCTCTTCCATATTGGTATATTTCTTTTCTCAGCTGTGCCTTTGCGTGCGCCAGGCATCACAGCGGCTGGCCCGTTATCACTCCGCTGCCGTAACACAGGTGGCCGGTAGCATCATAAATCACGGCAAACTGGCCTGGTGCGATACCCTGCACGTCGGTTTCGCTCTCGAGCCGCCACTCGCCGTCGTGCAAATGCGTAAACTTTGCCTTGAGCATGAGTGGCGTGTGACGGTTTTTGAACATCACCTCCACTGGTTGTGTGGTGTCGGGCCACGGATTGCCCGAGATGAAATGCATCTCGTCTATATGCATCAGTCGTCCGTATTGCTTAGTTGTGCCATAGCCGTTGCTCACATAAATCACATTGTCGGCAACATTTTTCTTAACCACATACCATGGGCCGCCGCTTAGTCCCAACCCCTTGCGCTGGCCTATGGTGTGGAACCAGTAACCGTTGTGCTCGCCAAGCTTGCGTCCAGTCTCGATTTCGATTATGGGGCCTTTTCTCACGCCCAGATGACGGCGGATGAAGTCGTTGTAGTTGATTTGGCCCAAGAAGCATATGCCCTGACTGTCCTTGCGCTTGGCATTGGGCAGGTTGACTTCGGCGGCTATACGGCGCACGTCGGCCTTTGGAAGGTTGCCGATGGGGAATATCACATGGGCAAGCTGCTCACGGGTGATTTGCGCGAGAAAGTCGGTCTGGTCCTTGACAGGGTCGACCGCCGTGGCCAGGTATTTGATGCCGTCGACCACACATGTGGTCGCATAGTGGCCGCTGGCTGTGATGTCGAAGTCCTTGCCCCAACGGTCCTCAAAGTAGCCGAACTTGATGATGCGGTTGCACATGATGTCGGGGTTGGGAGTAAGACCCGCCTTGACTGTGCGCAGGGCATAAGCCATCACATTGTCCCAATACTCGCGGTGCAGCGTCACCACATCGAACGGCAAGTGATACTGATGGGCAATGAGCGTGCACATCTCAATGTCTTCCTCGGCGGCACAGTCGCCCTCATCATCGTCCATTCCTATGCGTATGTAGAACAGGTGCATCTCGTCGTGATGGCCTTCCTCCACAAGCTTGTGTACCACCACCGCGCTGTCGACGCCTCCTGATATCAATACTGCTATACTCATTGCTTGAGCGGATTGTTTTTGCTATTCATTTTGCTGGCGGCATTAATACGGCCGCCATTGCGTTGTTGTCGTAGTTTTTTTATATTTTGCCCGCGCGTCAGGCCTTGTCGAGCACATCACTCTCCTCGTCGCTGCGGTCGGGTGTGACATGCAGTGCCAGGATGTAGTCGAGCGATATCTTACCGGGACCGGCCAGCAGCATAAACACGAATATGCCCATGAACATAAGCGGATAGCCCGGCGAGAAATTGAACAGCTGGTCGGAAACCGTTCCGGCAGAGCGCATGATCACTTCCTCGGCATGCCACATAAGCACCATCGATGGCACTATGGCTATGCGGGTGAGGAAGCCGATGATGATAAACACCGAGCAAAGTATCTCGACCACCACGAGCGCCACTATCCAGCTCTCGACCGATGAGCCTTGCAGTTGCAGGGTAATCTCGTCGATATGGAGCGACTGCCTTATGGCAAGCTGAAGAAACATCACACCGGTGAACATGCGCAGGAACAACCGCGACAGATTGCTGTAGGTGTGTCCGGCGCTGTAGAGAAACAGACTCTTGATTGCTTTTGGTACCATAACGAGCTGTATATTGATTCGTTTTTATAATTATCGGTTGAACATATCCTTCACCTGATCGACGCTCAAGTTCTTAGAGAGCACACGGTGCCGGCTGTCGAGCACAAAGACGCACGGCATGCGGCGCAAGTCGATTTCGTCGGCGGCGTCCTGATAGTTTCCCACCGTCCACGTCTTGGCATAGTCGGCACTATTGTTGAGCCAATCGGCTCCGACGCGGCCTATTGTGAGGTCATAAACCTTGAGTTTGCCGGAGGCAACGGCGTTGCTGATGCCGGTATCGGTGCTTAGGCGCAACCGCGCGAAGGAGCCGTCGCTGTCATCGCGCGAGAACACGAGCAGATAATTCTCGCAGGTATCGGCCTTGTCATAGAGATGCCGTTTGCCTCCGCCCATCTCGTTGAACTCAAAGTCGGCTATGGGCGACATCAACTTACTGGTCTCGATGAGCTTCACCTGACGGCGAAAATGGTTTCGCACGTTTTTCTCGGCCCACGTTGCGTCGGCTGCCGACTTGGCAAAAGCCAGATACACATCGTCGATTATGGTGGTGGGCTGCATGTAGAGTAGCATCTCGGCTGCCTGAGCCAGTTTCAGGAAGTTAGTCTGATTTGATTGCGCCTTGAACATGAGGTCGCGCACCGAGGCAAGCGACACGTTAACATTGGCGTTCATCATTATCTCCAGATAGTCGCTCACAGCCGTGAGCAGAAGACTGTCGTTCTCGGCCTTGATGGGCTTCGACAAGTCGCATCCGTTCCAAAACCGCTGCACCAGATAGTTGCATCGGGTCTCAAGAGTGCGGCAAGTATCAGGAGCCGTGGGATAGGCAAACAGCGTGGTCTGCGCATGCACACTGAAGCCGTAGCCGCCAGCGGCGATGGCCACAAACATCAAAAGCGTCAATAACTTCTTCATCTTATGTGTTTTAACTATATACTTATTCAATTAAATAGTAAAATTAGTGTTTTTGGCGCATTAGTCAAAATATAAAGTGGCAAAATGTGTTCATTTCAGCATTTTTCACAAGCGTGAACAGCCCATCCTATCACAAGCCGCATGGTCACTGGGCGTAACATTACGAGGGGGCACATCGATGACACTACGCCCCACAGGAAAGAAGGATTTTGACGCTCGCCCCATTTGAGTTACTTTTGTAAGAAAAAAGCATCTGTTATGAAATGTTTCGTGGTTACGCTCGACTACTATAATGAGGGCGAATCGGGCAACGACAAATATTCCTATTCAAGCCGACTCGAGGCCGAAGACAAGTTCGGGGAATACCGTCATGCCATTGAGCAAGAGTTTTGCGGTTGTAACGATACCGACATCATCGACGAGGATGACGAATTCGGCATGATGGACATCGCGACAGGATCGTGGGCTAAAGTGCGCATCAGCCCCAAATAAAGGAGAAAGGGAAATTGATTATAACAGCAAAAATACTTTCTGCGGCATAGGCATCGGCGGCACAAAGATGGCGAGATGTGACCGCAAGCAAATTCACGCCGCCCACGGCCTCGGTTACCAGCATATTCCGACTGAAACCACACGGCAAAAAAGGCAAATTCCGCCGGTGCGATGATGGCATCGTGGAATTTGCCGATTTACGGTTTTTCGCCGCGGCTTGAGTGAAGGCGTTCTACTTCACGTAAGGCTTCAGGGCATCGCGCCACACAATGTAGGCTTGTCCCATGAGGTGCAAGCCGTCGTTGGTGAACTCACGGCGTAATTTGCCATCGGCGTCGGCCATGAGCGGATAAAGGTTGATCCACGTCACGCCCTGGCGCTTTGCCACCTGCTCAAGAGCGGCATTGGCCTCCGGGACCACGTGCTCGCGGCCTACAAGGCGCTTATAGCAGCCGAAGTCGTTGTTGAACGGGAGCAGACTCTGCAGATAGATGCGAGTGCGCGGACTGCGCTGCTTGATCAGGACTATGAGCTTCTCGGAGACACGAGCGATGCTGTCGGCCGTCACACCATGCGAGATGTCGTTGACGCCACCCATAATGAAAATTTTCTTGGGCTGCCCTTTGAGTATGGGCTCGATACGGTCGATGTATCCTTGCACGATATCGCCCACGATGCCGCGGTTCTTGATGTGACGGTTGTCGAGCAGCTCGTTCCACTCGGCGCCGTCGGTGAGACTGTTGCCCAAAAACACGATGTCGCTCTTGGTGATGGGCAGATAGTCGAACAGTGTGGACCGACGATAGTAGTAGGCGTCATATTTCTCAGCCGGGGCAGCGCCCTGCGCCATGCCTGAGGCGGTTGCCATTGTCAATGCCATAGCCAGCAATAAACGTTTCATAATTGAGTCATTTTATTTTAAGAGTATGCGAACAAAAAAGGAGCACGCGGCCGGCAATGCGTGCGCAAGTGCCTGCGGGCTCCTTTTGTGGATTTGATGGCGCTCGTGGCCAGGTTTACTTCTGCTCGCGATAGGCGTCAACGGCCTTCTTTACCGATCCGTGGAGCAAGAGCAGGCGCTTGGCCTCGTCGTATTCAAGACCGAGCTCCTCGACCACCATGCGTGTGCCGCGGTCGACCAGCTTGGCGTTGCTGAGCTGCATATTGACCATCTTGTTGCCTTTCACACGACCCATTTTAATCATTGTGGCAGTAGAGATCATGTTGCAGATGAGCTTTTGTCCTGTGCCCGACTTCATGCGAGAGCTGCCGGTGACATATTCAGGACCCACGACCATCTCGATGGCAATGTCGGCAGCCTGGCCTGCAGGCGACTCGGGGTTGCTGCTGATGCTTGCCGTGAGGCAGCCGTTGGCACGGGCGGTCTTGATGGCACCTATCACATAGGGAGTGGTGCCCGAGGCTGCTATGCCTATCACAGTGTCCTTGTCGTTGACGTTGAACTTCTGCAGGTCTTTCCAGCCCTGCTCAGTGTCGTCCTCGGCATTCTCCACGGCATTGCGCAGTGCGGTGTCGCCGCCGGCAATGATGCCGATGATCCAACCCGGATCCATGCCGAATGTGGGTGGAATCTCGCTGGCATCGAGCACGCCGAGGCGGCCCGAAGTGCCTGCGCCCATATAGAAGACGCGGCCTTTCACACGACCCATTTTAATC
>CAVIEK010000041.1:0-6562 GCA_963641805.1 Bacteroides fragilis | reverse complement strand
AGACGCGGCCACCGCGCTTCATGCGCTCAACTATGCCGTCGACCAGTTTCTCGATTTGCGGGATGGCTTTTTCCACAGCATCGGGCACCTTGTGGTCCTCCTTGTTGATTTCGGTGAGGATTTCGAGGGTTGACTTCTGCTCCAGATTGTCGTAAAGCGAGGATTGCTCGCTGATTTTCACAAATGCCATAAAATGTTTTTATTTATTCTATTAAACTTTTTTGGTGTGTAGTGAGAGCAAGTGGGTGCGTGGAGGCCTTACTCTTCGGTTGAGTGATACTTGATGAGACCTTCCATGGGGTCTTGGATGATGTTGCCCACGGTGATGCCTTGCGACTTTGCAGCCTCAAGCAGTGTGGCTTTCTCAAGCAGTGCTATTGAGCCCACGAAGTTGCAGGGAAGCTCCTTATAGTTATCGTAGTTCTCCACATTGCGCACAAAGAAATCGATGAAAGAGTGCAGCACGATGCGGTGTATTGAGGGCTCCTCGATGTTGTGCTCAAGGAACGGTGCGAACTGGGCCAGGAACCGGTTGGCTGCAGGCTTACGGTAGACGGCGTCGATGATCTTGTTGCGGTCAAGATCATATTCCTTGAGGAATTTCTCGCAAAGGTGCTCGGGAAGCTGCTTTTTGAGCACGTCGCCCACAAGGTGCTTGCCCAAAACGGCACCACTGCCCTCGTCGCCAAGGATGTAACCAAGAGGCGATACATTGTCGACCACCTTCTCTCCGTCGTAGTAGCACGAGTTGGAGCCGGTACCCAGGATGCATGCGATGCCTGGCTTGCGGCCACAAAGTGCGCGGGCAGCTGCAAGCAGGTCGGTGTCGACCTCAATCTTGGTTGCACTGGGGATATTGGTTTTGAGAGCGTTGATCACGTGCGACTTGATTTCGTCGCTGATGATGCCGGCACCATAGTAATAAATCTCGTTAACCTCATAGTTGCTGATGTGTGGCAACAGCTCATCGGCGATGCGCTGTGTCATCTCTTCCTGTGTCATCAGCAAAGCGTTCATTCCGGTAGTGAAAATTTGCGCTACCTTCTCTTTTCCATTAAGCAGACACCAATCGATTTTGGTAGATCCGCAGTCAGCAATTAAAATCATAGTTGTATATTAAATCTTTATAATTATGTTCTTGCGGTGCAGGATTTCACCCACGCACCAGTTAATGAAGATGAATATCACAGCAAAGACGCATGAGGCGAATGTCTCATCGCCAAACACGTTGCAATAAAAGTTGTATACGGCTGCCTTAAACGATATTGTCGCACCCTCGGCATCGACACCTGCGGGTATCGAGCCGAACACTATCGACAATACCGACCCGCAAAGATAAAGAAACAGCGGGTTAACGCCAAACACATGGAAGAATTTACACCATTTCTGATGCCCCTTGACATCAATCACATAGATGAGCAAGGCAAGCACACTTGAGGCCAGGCCGCAAGTGATGAGCACAAATGTGGACGACCACATCTTCTTGCCGCACGGCACGCCATAGCTCAAGAGCCAGCCGCCAAGCAGCATCGAGAATCCGACAATCATAAGGCGGTTGATGCGCTCACCGTTGTCACGGTGCTCAATTATCATCTTGCCCATCATGAAGCCTATGAGCACGTGGGCTATACAAGGAAGGGTGCTGAGCAGTCCTTCAGGATCGAATGCGAGTTTCAATCCGTCGACAGTGTCGTGGTACATGTGATCGGGGCCAAGTATGGCATTGTCGATGCGGCATATTATGTTGTCGGTGCTCCAATCATATCCGTGGCCGAAGTAGAGAATCACCGCATAGGCCGCAAGGATGCCACCTATGAGCCACGGGATAATCTTATGCTTGCAGGAGATTGCGATCATCGAGCCGAAGAAATAGGTGATAGCCAGGCGCGGGAACACGCCGAGGATGCGCATCGACTCCAGGTTGTTGATTGACTGGTATAAAGTGCAATCGGGCTTAACCACATGGCGCAGGAAGAATGAGAGCCAGCCTATCGCCCAACCTATGAGGAACAGGATCACGGTGCGTCGCAGGATTTTTGCGAACACATGGCCACCGAGCTGAAAGTTGAACTTGCGCAATGAGAAGTACATGGATACACCCATCACAAACATAAAGAAAGGGAATACCAGGTCGGTAGGCGTGAGGCCTATCCACTCGGCATGCTCAAGCGGCGCATAGATGTGCCCCCACGAGCCTGGGTTGTTGACGAGCAACATGCCCGCAATTGTGATACCGCGCAGGATATCAAGGGACAGAAGTCGTTTTGATTGTGTTGCCATTTTGCTTATTTGATTTTATGTTTCAATCTTTTTTTTCACTTGACGTGGGAGTGGTGCACTCGTCAAGCAGATATACGAGCGACTGGTAAGGCACACCACTGTTGGTGGTGAGGCCTATCTCGCAAGTGCGGCTATTGGAGAATCCACGCTTGATGCCCGCTTTCTCGATTTGTCCGCGCAGCTTGCGCAGCGCGAAAGCATTCAGCTCGGGATGGGTGAAACCCTTGTCGCCGGCAAAGCCGCAACAACCCACACCCTCGGGAACGAGCACCCGTGTTGAGCATCGCTTTGCCAAACCGAGCATTTTTTCGGTGAGGTTCATAAGGCGCGTCGAACAAGTGAAGTGAACCGCCACAGGCTCATCGGTGGGATAGAAATCGAGCGACGGCGCCACTTGGTCGTGGATGAACTCAAACAACTCAAGCGGCTTGACACGCGTCATGTGGGAGCGCATGCGGTGCATGCACGGGCTTTGGTCGCATATCACGGGGTACTGGCCTCCTTGTGATGCCTCGTAGAGGGCATCCTCAAGCTCTATGGTCTTGCGGTTGGCCACGTCGGGCATTCCCTTGCTTTCCCAAATCATACCGCAGCACATATTTGACATACCCTCGGGGAAGATCACCTCCCATCCGGCCTTGGCAAGGAATGCCACCACCTTGTCGACGAGGTCGGTCTTCGGTCCTTTGCTGGCGTGACCCATTATCTGGTTCATACAACTCGGGAAATAGACCACCTTGCGTGACTGTGGCACGCCCACCGCCGGTTTCATGGTGTGCGGCAAAGGCAGTGCGGGGACCATAAGCGGAAACCCGACCGAGTGCAGAGCCTTGCCGGCCCAACTGATTCCCTTGTCGCCCACTACAGCGTGTGCGGCACCTGCCATATAGAGGGTGAGTTTGACTCCACTCTTTATCTTCGAGAAATCACGGGCAACGAAATCACCTATCTTGTAGCCGAGGCTGCCAGCGGGCAACGCCTGGGCGCGAAGGTCGTGAGTAAGCTCGCCGGTGTTGATGTGCATGGGGCACGAAGTGCTGCACAAGCCGTCGGCGGCACAAAGCACATTGCCATAATAGCGGTACTGCTTCTCAAGCCGCTCGAGGCGGTCGGGATCTTCGCCCGAGGCCTTGAGGCGGGCAATCTCGCGCTGCACTATGATGCGCTGGCGCGATGAGAGGCCAAGGCCGTAGCTCACGCAATTCACCTCGCAGAATCCACATTCGATGCATTTGTTGATGTGGTCGTTGGTGATGGGCATGGGCTTGAAATTCTTTATGTAACAATCAGGGTCGTCGTTGAAAATGACGCCAGGATTGAGTATGCCGTTAGGGTCGAAGAGATCCTTCACACGGCGCATCACTTCGTAGGCCTTCGCACCCCACTCCTTCTTGACGAATGGGGCCATGTTGCGGCCGGTTCCGTGCTCGGCCTTGAGCGAGCCGTCATACTTGTCGATCACCAGACCGACGATTGCCTTCATCAGATTCTCATAGCGTGCCACCTCCTCAGGAGTGTCGAACGACTGCGACAAGATGAAGTGGTAATTGCCCTCAAGGGCATGGCCATAGATGCAACTGTCGTCATAACCGTGGTCAACGAGCATGCGGGCGAGGTCGTCGGTGGCATCGGGGAGGTCATCGATATGGAATGCGACATCCTCGATGAGCACTGTGGTGCCAAGCGGACGCGTGCCGCCCACGCTTGGGAAGATACCTGAGCGTATTGCCCAATATTTGCCGTATTCCTCGGGGTTGTCGGTGAACTTGGCAGGCACATACAGCTCAAAACCCTCAAGGGTGCTGAGAATTGCAGCCACATTGGCATCGAGCTCGCTTTTGCTATCGGCCGAGGTGCGTATGAGCACGGCAGTGAGGTCGGGGCCTGTGGTGTCGTTGACCGAGGCCAGCGATTTCTTGTCGAGCATCTCGGCGCACTCAATGGGGCCGTGTTTCATTGCCACGATGGCCTCACAGGCGGTGCGCATGCTCTTAAAATAGAGCATTGCGCTTGCCGAACAGGGATACATGTGACCAGTGGCCATGGTAAACTGGCTGCCGAAGCCCAGTGTTCCCTCAGATCCCACCATGAGGTGGGTGATAATGTCGAACGGATCGGTGAACCGCACAAAAGGTGCTATGTTGAGTCCGGTCACATTCTTGATCGAGTATTTGTAGTTGATGCGGTCGACGAGTGCCGAATCGGCTCTCACCTCATCGCGCAGGCTCTCGATGGCCTCAATGAATTCAGGGTGCGACTGGCTGAACTCGCGGCGGCTCTCGTCGCTGCCGGTATCGAGCACGGTGCCGTCGGCCATGACTATGCGCATCGAGCGCAACTCGCGGTCGCTGTTGGCATGCGTGCCGCAACTCATACCAGAGGCGTTGTTGAACACGATGCCGCCCACCATCGCCGAATTTTTCGAAGCGGGATCGGGGGTGAATATGCGTCCGTAAGGACGAAGGATATCGTCGACCCGCTTACCCACCAAGCCAGGCTGCATGGTGATGGTCGATGCATCGGCCGACACCGAATAGTCTTCCCAGTTTTTGCCGGCCACGATGAGGATTGAATCGGTGTTGGTCTGCCCGCAAAGGCTTGTTCCTGCGGCACGGAATGTAACTGGGAGCCTCATGGAGTTGGCAAGCGACAGGAGTCTCGACACCTCTTGCTCGCTTTCACTGCGCACCACTATCTGCGGGATGTTGCGATAGAACCCCGCATCGGTGCCCCATGCAAGGCAGCGAAGGTCGTCGGTATAGATTCGGTCTTTGGGGACAAATCTTGATATGGCCGACAGATATGACTTATATTTTTCGTTCACTTTATAATGCGGTAGAGTAACGGTTACTCTAATATTTTAAATAAAAAACAAACAGGATTATTATATAAATTCAGTGTGGGGAAAACCGGGGCAGCCTATGCCCCGGCGCTGCATCAATGATACAGGTAATATTTGCTTGATTGCGCCTTGAAGGCCTTAACGTCTTTGTTGAAGTAGCTGATAATGTCGGCAACCTTATAATTCTTTGAGAAGCGCAGGCGTATCTGGTCGGTTCCCATTACCTTGTCGAACATGCCGTAGCCTCGCTTGGCGTTGGCATCGAATATCTTGGCATTGGGATACATCTGGTGCACAACCTGCATGAAGTAGAACTGGCAGAGTGTGAGGTCGGCCTTGTCGAGGTCGGTGATATACACCTGCACGCCGTGCACTTCCTTAAGCTCTTTGGAAGCCTCGGGGCCCACCTTGAAGAAAGGCTTGTAGTTGATGGGGCGGAAGTTGTAGCCCGGAAGTTTGAGGGCATTCATGGCTTCGGCCAGGCTGTCGGCGTTGATATATGTCTCGGCAAAGCACTCGAAGGGGAGCGTGTAGCCGATGCCGGTGTTGAAGGCATACAATTCGCCAACCACGCCCGACACGGCATAGAAGGCGGCATGCTCCGGAGTGGGCACTTGCGGTGACGGGAGCACCCAAGGCAGACCAGTGTCGCGATATTTCATGCCACGGTTCCAACCCTCCATGGGAATCACGGTGAGTTTTGCCTTCTTGGCTATGAGCCCCTCCTCATTGAGGAAAGTCGCAAGCTCGCCCGGAGTGAGTCCATATAGGTAAGGAATCTTGTATTTGCTCACGAACGAATAAAAGCCGTCTTCCACGAGGTTGCCTTCCACCTTGTTGCCGCCAAGCGGATTGGGGCGGTCGAGCACCATGAATTCCTTGCCGTTCTCGGCACAGGCCTCCATACACACACCCATAGTTGCATAGAATGTATAGCTGCGGCAACCTATGTCCTGAATGTCGTAAACAAGCACGTCGATGTCCTTGAGCATCTCTGCTGTGGGTTTAAGAGTCTTGCCATAGAGTGAGTAGACCTTGACACCGGTCTTGGGGTCGGCATCATTGCCCACCGCATCACCGGCATGGGCATTGCCACGCACACCGTGCTCAGGACCATATAGTGCCACGAGTTTCACACCAGGAGCCTCGTTGAGGATGTCGACGGTCGACTTGAGTGTGTGATCTACGCCCGAGGGGTTGGTCACCAGCCCCACACGCTTGCCTTGAAGTTGCTTGAAACCGCCGTCGCGCAGCACCTCGATTCCAGGTTTCACTGCGGCGCTGCCACACAAGGCAACAACTGCGGCCGCTAAAGCCAATATGTATTTTCTCATTTTTTATATCTTGATTAAAACTGATTCAAATAGCCTTATTATATATAATCACTTTGTCATTTGCGGCCATACTCGGGATTGATCTTGCGGTCGACCAGATAGGTCA
>CAVIEK010000040.1:10226-19251 GCA_963641805.1 Bacteroides fragilis | reverse complement strand
GGCTTATCCCAACGGATATCAACAGCTGCTGCGCGAGGCGCAAAAACTTTTCGAGGAGTTGTCTGACCCCGGCGAATGGGAGGAGTGAATCCGCCACGAAACACGGCAAACAAAAAAAATGGAAGAAGAAAAGACAATCCTGTGCGAACGCCTAGAGGATTTAAGGCTCGCGATTTCATGGCGCGACATCGCAAACCGATACTTTGGCAAATCGGCCTCATGGCTCTACCACAAGCTCGACGGCATCGACAGCAAAGGTGGCTTTACCGAGGAGGAGGCTGAGCAGCTGAAGTGCGCGCTTTACGACCTCTCGGACAGGATAAGAACCGCCGCCGATAAGATATAACAACACATATGCAACGTCTACGTCAAGACCAACGACAAAGGTGGAATGTGGTTGACAAATTGGATTGAAAGGTAAAAATATCTAACTTTGCACACCTATGATATATCCTTGCAATTTTGAAGCGAGAATAGGTTTTGACGCCATTCGCAAAGAGGTGGAACGCCGGTGCATCAGCTCACTCGGCACATCGTATTGCGCAAAGATGCGCATGTCGTCCAACCGGGCCGATGTAGAGCTGTGGCTAAACCAGACCAACGAGTTCCTAACAATTTTGCGGTCGAAGAAAGATTTCCCAGTAAGTTACTTCTTCGACATGCGAGTCCACCTAAAAGGACTTACCGCTCCAGGTTCATTCATAACAGCCGAAAATCTCTTTAACCTGCGCCGCTCACTTGCCACAGTCGCCGCAATTGTCAATTTCTTTGCCGTGGCCGACAGCGAGACATCACCATACCCGTGTCTGGCGGCATTGTCACGCGACATGATGCCCTTCAGGGAGCTTGCTGCTGAGATTGACAGGATTATTGACAAGTTCGGCAACATCAAAGACTCGGCATCACCGAAACTGCGCGAGCTGCGCCAACAGATAGCCTCGGCCACATCGAGCATTAACGGGATAATGCGTCGCATCATAGCCGACGGCAAAAGAGATGGCGTATTAGACAACGACACGTCGCCCTCGATGCGCGATGGCCGCCTTGTGCTGCCGGTGGCACCGATGCACAAGCGCAAAGTGCGAGGCATCGTACACGACGAGTCGGCCTCGGGCAAAACCGTTTTCATCGAGCCTGAGGAAATTGTAGAAGCAAACAACCGCATCCGCGAGACCGAGGCCGAGATAAAGCGTGAGATAGTGCGCATACTGACGGATATCACCGACATGATACGCCCCCACATAAATGAGCTCAACGCCACCTACTCCACACTAGGAATCATCGATTTCGTCAGAGCAAAAGCACTCTTTGCCGCCGACATCGACGGACAGCTGCCCCACATCGACGACATGCCCATAATCGAGTGGTATCATGCCGTGCATCCCGTGCTTCTGCTATCGCTCAGGGAGCAAGGGAAGGATGTGGTGCCGCTCAACATAGAATTGAACAGGAAGCAACGCATACTGGTAATATCGGGACCCAATGCCGGAGGCAAGAGTGTGTGTCTTAAAACAGTGGGCGCAGTGCAATATATGGCGCAATGTGGCATGTTGCCACCCGTGTACAGCAATTCGCACATGGGAATCTTCAGCAACATCTTCATCGACATTGGCGACCAGCAGTCGATAGAAGACGACTTGAGCACCTATAGCTCACACCTTCAGAATATGAAGACATTTCTGTCGCGAGGCAACGCGCAGACACTGATTCTGATCGACGAGTTCGGAAGCGGCACAGAGCCGCAGATAGGCGGCGCTATCGCCCAAGCCATTCTTGAGCAGCTGAACGAGCTGCACGTGACAGGGGTTATCACCACCCACTACCAGAATCTGAAGCACCTGGCCGAAGACACTCTCGGATTGGTCAACGGGGCCATGCTTTATGACCGGCAGCACATGAAACCGCTATTCCAACTCTCGATAGGATACCCCGGCAGCTCATTTGCCATTGAGATTGCCCGGAAAATAGGGTTGCCGTCAGCAGTGATAAGCAAGGCTTCAGAAATCGTGGGATCTGACTACATCAACATGGACAAGTATCTGCTCGACATCGTGCGCGACCGCCGGTACTGGGAAAGCAAACGGCAAGAAGTACACGCCAAGGAAAAAAAGCTCGATGCCGCCATCAACGACTACAATGAGCAAATCGACACCTTGAGCAGAGAACACAAGAGCATCATAACCGAGGCAAAAAAAGAGGCCAAAGAGCTGCTTAAACAAAGCAACAAGGCCATTGAACGGACCATCAAGGAAATCAAAGAGGTGCAAGCCGACAAGGAACGCACCAAAGAAGCGCGCGGCAAGCTAAACGAGTTTAACGCACAACTGGCAGGTAGGAGCGAGCAGTCGCGCATACTGCAACAGTCAATCAAGCCCAAGCACAAAGTGAAACCGCCCCGCAAGCCGCAATCGGGCCAACAGGGCGAGATGCAGCAAGACCGCCCCATTACCGCGGGCGACAATGTGGTGATGGGCGAGTCGAGCACCGTGGGTGAAGTGATGAGCGTCGACGGAAAGTGGGCCATGGTTGCATTTGGCTCCATAAAGACAAAGGTGGAGGTCAAGCGTCTGAAACGCACCATACGCAAGGCCGAAAGGCCCAAAGAAGTCACCTTCGTGAGCAAAAGCACTGCCGATGAGATGCGTTCACGCCAACTCAATTTCAAGCAAGAGATCGATGTGCGCGGGATGCGTGCCGACGAGGCATTACAAGCCGTCACCTACTTCATCGATGATGCAATCCAATTCAGTGCAAAGCGCGTGCGCATACTTCACGGCACTGGCACAGGAGCCTTAAGAGAAGCCATCAGACAATACCTAAACACAGTGAACGGTGTGAAGCACTACCACGACGAGCACGTGCAGCTAGGCGGAGCCGGAATCACGGTGGTTGAGCTCTCGTGAAATGCGTGATTTTCTTTCTGCATAATACATGAATCCTTCACGCCTTTTGTGCCACCAGCGGGTGTACTACGGTCTGCGACTTGCCATCCTTACTCAGCAGGTAGGTGTAGCGATAGTCTGAGACATTGTAGGTAGTGGGTGAAGAGTTGATGAGCAAGATGTTGCGTGCATTGGCGAAATCAAGGATTCCCTTCACGTTCTGCGGATGCAGTTTCCCAATCTCGTCCATCATGCAATGTATGCGGAAATCGCCAAAGCGGCGACTCACCTTTTCCTTGAACACATTGATGAGCATAATGTTAATCATCGCTTTCACAAGCGTGTCGGTCCCCTCACTGCCCACATGGGAAAGTTTGTCGGCCCAACCCGTGTCGTTATCATTCTCAACAATGCGGAACTGCAACTGGAAGAGGTCGGAGAGTGTGAGGTACTGTCGCTGTGGGTTGTCCAAAAGAGACTTCATGAAATCGTTCAGATAGTCTACGGCCTTGCGGTTCACCTCGTCACGGTTGGCAGTGGTGAACAGATTGAGCTCACCCATGGCAAACTGATTGTCGTCGTTGAACTCTTTGATGCGTTTCATCAGTTGAACCATCTTGTCGGCCGATGGGACATGCTGAATGGCAATGAGTTTGATTACTCCGGCGAAGTTGCGCTCACGGAAATCGTTATTGATGTCGTGGATAATCTTGTCGACGTCTGATTCATGTCTTGCCAATTCGCCCATTTCCTTAGAAACACGCGCGAGAATGTCGACATACCGCTCACTGGTACGGTGGCGGTATTCTTCTATCTTGTTATTTATCAGAAAGTCGTCGAGATTGCTAGCGAAGTCAAGATAGTCTTCGTCTAGAGTAAGTTCCATGCGGAAGTTAAAAGTATTCTTGGCCGAGAAGTTGCCTTTGAACACATTGACGCTTCTCTTAAACTGGTCGTGGTGCGACTGGCTCGACACTATCACACCTATTAATTCATCCACGGTCTGCGCCGGTGAGCGAAGAGTCTGCGTCTCTTGAGTCGTCGAAAAGAAAGACGGACAAAGTTTTTCGTTATGGGTAAAGTGGTCGGCTTTCTGCAATTCGCCATTAATACGGTCATTTTCCTGCCTACGCTCAAAAAGTTCCTTTCCGATGCAGGAAAGTAAGTCGTTATGCTTCTGTCGGAGTTGGGCATACTTATCGTCAAGTTGTTGCAGTTTTTCGGCAACCATTTTTTTCTGCGCCTTGAATTCGTCCTCGTGATCGAAGAGTTCTTCCTTGTCATGCTGATAGCCATATACGAGTTGCCGGTGGTCATCAATATATATTAATTCGGCTTCCACGGCTCGAATATGCACTTTGCACTCTTCCACCATCCGAGTGTCGGCACCACGGCCATGCAGTTCGTCCAACTCCCGTTTGCCAAGTTGCGACAGTTCCTCCTCGGCTTTCTGCTCCTGTGATTTGATGTAGTCACGTATTTCTGCCACTTGTTGCTCATACAGCTTTACGGTCTCGTTCTTCACCTTCCTGTATCGCTTGTTTTCAGATGCCAACTGCTTCTGCTTGTCGGCATTAACCTTCGAGAGTTCATCTTCAGCGATGGAACGGCGATGGGCTACGTCATGTTGGATCTTTGACAACTCCTCTTTCCTGGCCTCAACCTCCTGCTTTGCCTTAGCGTCATAATCATTTATTTTCACAAGGAGGCTTTTCCGCTTTTGTGGGATCGTCTGCAACTCTATCTCGTAGGCCGACTGCTGAATACGCAATTCCTTCATTTTAGAGGCAAAAGGACGTTTCAACTCTTCAGCTTGCTTTTTCTGTTGCTCTACCAGCGAGGTGTATTCCTCTTTCAAAGCCTGGAGATCTGCTTCAAGTTTAACTTTCTCTTCCTTTAGTTGTGTGGGTTTTCGTACCGACACAGGCAAGTCAATGAGATCGAGCGACACACCAAAGAGCGAAACGCCATCAGCATTTTGGGGATGAAGCCCTGTTTGGTACAACACATTCTCCTCACTAATCACCTTGCCGATGTTCTGCTCCCAATCATGTTTGTTCTCCTCCAGCCACTCGTAAAGAGAGCCTTTGGTTCGAGCCAACAGTTCATTAATTTGCACCAACTGAGAAGATACCTTATCCATTTCGAGCTGTTTGGCTTTCAGTTGCTCATTGCAATCAGCAGTCAATTGGGCCTCTATCTTGTCGTATTCTGCTTGCAAGCGGTTGATGTCTGACACCGATGCGGCTTTCAATCCGGCAAGTTCTTTCTCCCGTTGGGCAATCAGTTCCAGTGTTTTTTTTTGCTCTTCCCGCTCACTCAAGTAAGGTTGCCAGTAGTTCAGTTTCAGCGACTCTTTTTCTACCGCTGTTATCTCCTCTTTCAGCCGCTCGATGTTATGTGTGGCAGTGGCAATTTTTTCGGCAAAGAGGGCTTCCACTTTGTCACACAAGCGGGTATGTTCATCAAGCAATTGATCCTCCTTAAGATGCTTGGTCTGCCCGAATTGAAAAATACGGTTATTCTGCGATTGACGGAAGGATTCCATTTGACTCTTGACGTTCTGCCGAAGTTCATTATACTTGGCGGTTACGTCATTGTAGTGTGAAGTCAGTTTGGCGAGCCGTGCCTTGTAGGCCTCTAACATCTCCCTCAGTTCCTGTTCCTTGTCAAACCTCTTGAGTACAAGCTCAATCTGTTGGGCAGCATAGTATTCCCGGCGATTCTTAAGACGCTTGATGTGGTCGTTAACCACACCCTGTTTCTGGTTGAGGGCCGATTTGTCTGTATCGAATTTCTGTTGCAGATCGTCGAGCAGCCGTTTCTGTTGGTTTTGCTTGTCTTGCAATTCCACAATCCGTTTCTCTATCATCGGCAACCGTTCCTTACTGATGCGCACTGCATATTTCAGTTCGCCACACAAGTCTTTTATCTGTTGTTTCATATACAACAGCCTATGATAAGCACTCACTACAGCTTCGGCCTGCTTGCGCACGACTGCCTCACCCTTTTGGTTGAGCTTGTACCAGCAGGAGATGTCGTTGTACTCCTGTTCAAAGTCAGACACTTGGCGGCGGTAATACCCCAAATCGATGTTTGCCTCCTCCTCGCTCATCGAGCGGATGATGATGTCTTTGATAAAGTTGGCATCCAGTCGGGAGTTAAGGAAAACGTTTTGTATGCTTCGCGGAATGTTCTGGTAGCGGTTGGTCTCCATCAGTTGGAAGCGGGCAAATTCCTTACCCACGGCCTGACGGTTGCCATATATGATGTCGCGATATATTTCGTAACGATCAATAATCTTGCTCATGTAGGCTCCTTGTTGTAGCCGCTCGCGTATCACTTTGCTCTCTGCCGTCACCTCGCCTTTGTCGTCAATCAACCAATCCTTGCGATATTCAGCATCGACGAACCGGAAACAAGCACGGCCAGAGCTGCGGAACGTCAGGACGCAAAACGGACCATGCTCATGCTCCACCTCGTAGATGATATAAGAGTTGGCATGGGGTAGATAAAACTCATCGAAGCTCTTCATCTCCTTTGGTATTCCCAAGTGAAGCTTGTCGGCATTGTAGAAAAAGAGAATAGCCCTAAGCAATGTGCTCTTGCCCACTCCCTGTGTGCCGATGAAATGTACGTTGCCGTCGAGTCGCACCTCAGCATAGCGGATATGCGCACTGTTTACAAACACGATTTTTCGTAATGCTCTCATTCCTGTTCTGTTTCTATGATGGTGAGACAATCTATGAGTTCCTCTATATAGTGGAAAGCGGCCGTCACCTTGTAGGTGCCGTCAAGTTCATTCTCCAGCTCTATAAAACCCTGCCGGTCCAAATCGGCAATGAGTTTGTCCATCTTCTCCTCGTTTGTCTTGATATCGGTATATATGCGAGACGCCTTCTCTTTCAGCTCAATGTCGCTGGAGAATTTTTCCAATATGTTTGACTTGCGGAATGTGAAGCCCGAGCCGAAAGTGGCATTAAAAGTCTTCAAAAAATCCAGGCGATCAATCCACGTAGCGAGCCGCTGCACCTTGTCGGCCAATTCCACTTTATTCTCAGTACGGGAAAAATAGTAATAGCCGTTCCCACCTTCAAGGCGGAACCCGATGCCCTCATAATACTCAAGATAATGCTGGAAGTTGTCCTCTATGGCATCATACAGATGTGAGCGTTGCTCGGAAATTGAGTTCTGCGATATGAACCCACCTTTGCTCAATATTTCGAAAATTTCTTTTGTATAGCGCATAAGCGTCAAGCTGTCTTAGGGTAAATCAATGGATATTCTATGTCATGATGACGGCGATAGTCATCGAGAATGTTCAGCTCATCGAGATAGTGAGCGGTTATCTGGCAAAAGAGCACCAGTTTTTCCTCGTCGGTCATGGGCTTGTGGTAGCCTGTATAGTTCATAACGAAATGAAACAGGTTGTCACCCGAAGCCATGAATGCAGTCTTCACCTCACGCACGTCAACTTGCTGCAGCACCCGTTGCTGTTCGCTCAATTCCTCTTGTGTCAGCGGTCCGGCCAGGTTGCCTTTGCGGAGTCGGTCGTTGCCCTTTCCTTTGGCAACGTCTTGAAGTATCTTAAGACCCACATCAGACGTGCGCAGCATCGTCAGCGACACCTTCAGCGGATACCTTGGACGTGGCTCCATCCACACCGGGTCACTCATGGCCATCTTCGCTCTTATGTCGGTATTGGTCTCCAGCAGCATCTGGTCGCGCAAATATTTGAGTTTCTGCACTTTTTCGAAGAGACGATTCTGGTATTCAATGAGGTTGAGGTAGTTGATAATCTGTCGGTCCAGTTCCAACAGGTTGTGGTACACGTCCCTCAACTGCAGTTTCACATCGGTCACCGTCTCCCTTAGCCTAACGTCCATAGCCACCATGAAGAAGGCAGCCTGCTTCTCGTTAATCACCTTCTCGCACTCGTTGATGAGGGCGGCAATATCCTTCCGCTTCTCGTCGAGATGCACCAGTTTCTTTTTCTTGACGGCGAAAGTTGGCTCGTTCTTATATGTATTGTCAATGTTGCGCTTGAGGTCAATCACATTTCTCAAGGTAGTCAGAGCTATATTGCGGAGTATGCGCCTCACGTCATTCAGGTAACCATACTTGCGGCTGGGACTGCTCTCGCTCTGGTAGTAGTCAATGGCGGCATTCAGGTTGCCAATGCTCTCCTTGACGCTCGCCACGTTGATTTCCTCGTTCACATCCAGCACGTCCTCAAAGAATTTCAAGTAAGTATCCTCAAGTTCGATGAAGTCGCCATTGTCTCTTATCACTCCAAAACGGCGCAAGAAGTCAATGCTTTCGTCTTTTCTTGATGCCAGTTCGCGTGCCACATCATAGCGGAAAGACAGCCGTTTGCGGTCTTGAAACAATCCGCTAAGCAGTTTGCGTTCTCTGTCAAGGGCACGTATTAACTCGTCTAACGTATGAAAATGTGATGTTGTATCCATATCCCGTTTTAGTTTTTATGGCCGATATAACCTTCTTGATCATATCCCCTGCGATATTGGTTGATAAGACTTATCAGTCTCTGAACCGAAGGGATGTCGGTTGAAAGGTGCCCGAACTTTGAATATTGGTTGCGGTATCTCTCGGCAGAGCCTTTTTGCAGTCGTTCCTCTATGTCGGTTGGGATAAGGAACGATGACCTGTCACCTAAATAGCGGTGAAATTCAGAGAGGAAGATGTTGATGCCGGCAAGGTCAAAATCACCAAAATGGATGTAACGGTTGGGAAGGTTCAGCAACCATGAGCGCAAATCTGCCGACTGCGGGTAACGCGACACAAACAGCAGTCGCTCACCAGGGAGCAATGATGAGAACAGCGCCTTTTGCTGACGGATGAGACGGAAATTCTCCATATTCTCTACACCTACCACTATCACGTCGCCAGGAATGGAAAACCGCTGCCAATCGGCAACAAATATGAAAAGTCCCTCATCTGGGCAAATAGTTATATTCCGTCCGTTAAGCAGGCAACTAATCGGCTCATAAGAATTGACAGGAAATCCTGGACATGATCGAGCCGCCACGAGTTTGGAATTTCCAGTCTCTACGGCTTGAGCTGATCGGGAGGCATTGGCTGCAAGCAACACGCCACGCACGTAATCCAACCTACCCAACAGA
>CAVIEK010000040.1:0-10185 GCA_963641805.1 Bacteroides fragilis | reverse complement strand
CTCGTTCCAAATCATGGGGAGAATGAGCGATGATGGTACGCTTGCTGCCATGAGAGCGGCTCACCAGCACCCCATCACGAAACAAGTCATCCAGCCATTCACCCCTCAAGGTGCTGGATGGAAGCGACTTGCCTGACCGCAGACGAATAAGTTTGTCTATCAGCGAAAGGGTTATTTTCATCGTTTTTTATCTGTGGCCAACTTTTAGGTATTATTTATTTGAGATCATTAATATAGTTAAATGATAACTCATCCAATTAATTATCAACGACTTATCAGCAGCGTGCCTTTAAGTATAAATCATCGAAAGCACAGCTTTCCTACAAAGATTTGTGAAAATACTTGAAAAAAACAAGCATAGTACTCAAAATCTCATCAATTTTTCCAAAACATTTAGCGAATAGGAAACTCCACCCTCGGCGCGTGGCCTTCCCCCTGAAGATGGGTATGGGAAACATCCATTGCACTTCTTATTGGAATCTTTACTGCCCTAAAATAATGATTTTTTGAAAGAGCAAAGCCATTCTAAATGAAAGAGGCGTATTTTTAACGGAAAAACATGGTGGAAAAAGTGAGAACACAACACTTTTTTCACTAATTTTGTTAAACTAAAAGAGCCCAACAGGGTCTAAACCCAAACATTTCATATTGTGAGCCGTGCTGCCGCATCCATAACAGCCGGCTTAGGCAGGTTACAAACAGCGTACATCTCTGCCACAAGTGATTAGGAACTAAGGCATTAACCCAAATAAGACGACCAGTGCATATGAAGACGTATCCACTAACCCAATCCCAATTGGGTATATTCATGGAATGGGTGTCAAACCCATTATCAACGCAATACAACATTCCCTTTCACATTGAGCTTGATCACCACATCGACCTCGACCGCTTTGAGAAAGCTTTGTTGACAGTGGTAGAGGCCAGGCCAATGATGAGAACACGATTTGTGATTATTGACGGCACACCACGGCAATACTTTGATTCCGAGATGAAATTCAAGGTAAAACGCACCGTCATGACCGACAATGAAGCTGAGGAATACAAGCAGCGGTTCTGTGTCCCCTTCGACTTGCTCTCGGGCGAGCCGTTGTGGCGGTTTGAGCTTGTGGAAACGCCATCGGGCGGCAAGCATTTCTTTTGGGATTGCAGCCACTCAGTGTCAGACGGCACTACGAACACCACATTCAAAGGCCTCGATTTGCCCAAAGCCTACGCCGGAGAGCCTCTTGACGAGGCCACATACGGCGAATATGAATTTGCCGAAGAAGAGGAACTGTCGTTCGGCACTGAGGCATACAACCGATCTAAGCAATATTATGCCGAAAAATTTGCTGACGCGAATCTGTTGACATTTGCTCCTAAAAACGTATCGCCGTGGGGCAAGCTGATACGCCAGTCGGCTTATTTGCCGTGTGACGAGTTGGATGACTGGTGTGCCACTCATGGCGTGGCAATCAACAATCTGTATATGGGAGCCTTGGGTTACGTCCTTTCATGCTATTCACACGAGAACAAGATTGCCATATCGACGGTGAACCACGGACGCACCAACAAGAAAGTGGCCCACGCCTATGGCATGTTTGTGCGTTCGGCTCCGATACTTTACAACATCGATCCGCAGGCTAAGATTACCGACTTTGTGGGTAGCATGCGCCATGAACTCATGAGCACAATACGCTACGGCAACTACCCGTTCAACCACTTTTGCAACGACATGCAACAAAAGATGGGTATCTCGTTTGCATTTCAGGGAGGCATGCAGGAATATTTATCAATCGGCGAGCATCAATACAAAATCACCCAACTCCCACGAGGCCTCATCTCAAACGACCTTGTAGTTGTCATATTCCAGACTCCTGACGGACAATACGAGACTCGCGTGGAGTGCAGCGATGCCTTATACAGCACGGACTACATCAGCCAGTTTGCCAAATGTGTAAACACCGTGGTACGCCAAATGTTAGCCCACCCCGACCGCACACTTGGCACGGTATCGGTAGTTGACGACGAAGAGACACAACAACTGATTGAACTCTCGGCCGGAGAGAAACTGGACTACGACAAAAGCGTGACGTGGATCGACAAGTTCCTGCAACAAGTCGAAAAGCATCCCAATGCCGATGCCGTGGTCGACTACCGCAGCCGACTGACATATGCCCAGCTCAATGCCCAATCGGCAGCACTCGCTGCCACGCTCATCGAAAAGGGAGTGGAGCCTGGCGACTTTGTGGCCATATCGCTTCCGCGCGTCAAGGAATTTTTCGTGGCAGTGCTTGCCGCGCAGCGTGCCGGTGCCGCATACGTGCCTATCGACAAGAGCTACCCCGACGACCGCAAGCAATATAT
The DNA here is from genome assembly GCA_963641805.1 of Bacteroides fragilis. GTDB lineage: Bacteria > Bacteroidota > Bacteroidia > Bacteroidales > Muribaculaceae > Sodaliphilus. The sequence goes on along the minus strand of CAVIEK010000040.1, from coordinate 7,836 downwards.
GGCAGCAGACTCAGAAGCCAAGCTGGTGATTGACGAAGAGTTTATCGACAATTGTGACCTTACTGGTGATTGTGACCTCAATCTTAACAAGGCCACTGTCGACACCCTGGCCTACATGATCTACACATCGGGGTCAACAGGAAAGCCCAAAGGCGTACCGGTGAGCCACCGGGCAATTACAGCCTGCCTGGCTTGGCGCATTCAACTGCTCAACCTCAAACCGGGCGACAACGATCTACACCACCCCAGTTTCTCATTCGATGCTTCTACTCTTGAAATCTTCTACCCACTGGCTTGTGGCGTCACGGTGCACATCGTTAGCGACGAGTTGCACAAAGACATGGACGGCATTGCCGATTACATCAACGCCAACAATATCACAGGCACTGTAATGAGTACCGCCATAGGCATGGCCCTGCTCAACCAATTTGACCTGAACATCAAGCATATTGAGCTCGGTGGAGAGAAATTCATGCCCGTAAAGGAATCAAAAGCCACCCTTATCAATGGTTACGGGCCGACAGAATTCACGGTGTGCTCATCGCTTCACATCGTCGATCAAAAGAAAGACGTGGATATTCCTATCGGTCGTCCCGTGCCTAACAGCTACTCATTCATTTGCGACAAACAAGGGCATCTGTTGCCCCAGGGAATTCCCGGTGAACTTTGCCTTGCCGGCGACCAAATAGCTGAAGGCTACTGGCACCGACCAGAACTGACCGCAAAGGCATTCGGCGAATGCACGTTCATGCCGTGCCGTATGTACCGCACCGGCGACCTCGCCAAATACAATGCCGACGGCGAGCTTGAATTCCTTGGGCGCATCGACACCCAGGTGAAACTGCGAGGATTCCGTATCGAGCTCGGCGAAATTGAGAACCGCGCCAACTCCTTTAACGGAATCAAGACAGTAGCAGCCGAAGTGAAGACTCTGCACGGCAACCAGCACCTTGTGCTCTATTACGTGTCCGACAATGAGATTGATGAAGACGCCCTTCGCAACTACCTTGCCGAGACATTGACCGACTATATGGTGCCAACCACCTACATGCGGCTCGAGACCATGCCCATGACCCCCAACGGCAAGGTGAACCGCAAGGTCTTGCCCGACCCGGTGATAAAGATAGGGGAGATAGTCGCTCCACAGACCGATGATGAGAAGCTGATATTCCGTTTGGTTAGCCAAATCCTTAACCTTGAGGAGTTTGGTGTCACCAACAATCTGGTGAGCCTTGGTCTCTCATCGATTGCCGCAATGCGTCTTACCGCAATGATTCAGAAAGAGAAAGGCGTGAGTATAAAGATGGGCGATGTGATGAAAGAGCCCACAGTGCGCGGCATAGCCGCTCTGGTGGCAGATGCAGCATCATCAGGCGAGGTACTTAAAGCCACTCCTGCGATGGACTACTACCCCATTACCGAGAGTCAGCGCGGAATCTACGTGGATTGGGAAATGAACCGTGACTCAACCCAATATAACATTCCGCAAGTGATTAAGCTAAAAGACGCCAATGTGGACGTGCCTCGAATGGCAGCCGCAGTGAAAAGCGTGATAGATGCGCATCCTTATGTGAAGTCGCACCTGGTGATGAGGGGCAGCGACGTGATGCTGCAACGCCGTGACCACGAGCCTTACGAAGTGAAAGTGACCACACTGACCGAAGAGCCAGGCGTCGACTATTTCCAGCAAAAGGTGCGCCCGTTTAACTTGCTTGGCGACGACCTTATCAGAGCCGAGATTGTGAAAACTCCAGGCAATGTATATCTAATCACCGACGTGCATCACATGGTTTACGACGGAATGTCGGGCAACGTGTTCTTCACCGACATATTCAACACCTACGAGGGTAAAGAGCCGAGCCAAGAGCCCATCACAGCCTTTGACTATGCGCTCTATGAAGAGAAACTGCTCAACGGTGACAGCTATAAGCAGGCCGAGAAATTCTTCGACGACATGGTGGCCGAAGCCACCGCCATCTCATATCCCGATTCGACAGTGGCCGACGGAGTGAAATCAGCCGTGGTCGAAGCCAGCCTGCCAAAGGCCCAAGTCGATGCATTCTGCTCAGCCAATGGAGTTACGGCCAGCAGCTATCTGCAAGCTGCATTCTCTATTGTGCTGCACAGAATCACACGCGAGCCACGCCCATTATTCCTCACGGTTTCGGCTGGCCGTGAGGCCGATGTGAGACTCATGCGCAGCGTGGGCATGTTTGTCAAGACACTTCCGGTTGCATACGAGATCAAAGACGGGACTTCAGTAGCCGACTTTGTGAAGTCGATGCATCAAATGCTGCTTGACAGCTACGCACACGATTTCTATCCATATACCCACTTGGTAGAGCGACACAACCTGCATGCCGAGGTGATGTTCTCATATCAGGGAGGCGTGCTGGAGCAATCGCTGTCGGACAGTATCGAATTCCTGCCATTGCACCTTGATGTCACAAAATTCCCTATCGACATCACCACATATCCCGACGAAACCGACTACCACATCACGATAGACTACGACGGCAATCGCTACTGCAAAGCCGATATGCTAGCCCTTGCCAACGCCATCTGTAATGCCGCTGCCGGTATGGCCTCTGCCGAGAAGGTGGCCGACGTGTCAATGCTCTCACAAGAAGAGGAACAAACGGTGGCTGCATCCTCACAAGGCGCAGTCATGGCCGTCGATGCGAGCGACACCTTCCCGTCATTGTTTATAAGACAGGCCGCAAAAACGCCAGAAAACATGGCCGTGGCCGACACCGCAGGCAAATATACCTATAAGGATCTGAACAGCCTATCGGCATCACTTGCCGAGCTTTTGACAACATTTGGAATCGACACCGACAAATCGCCATTCATCTCAATAATGCTCGGTTACCAAAAAGAATTCCTTGTGGCTGCCATTGCTATTGAGCGAGCCGGATATGCCTATGTGCCACTTGACTACGACTATCCCAACGACCGTCTGCTCTACATGCTCGAGGATTCAGAGAGCAGCGCGATGATCACATCGCATGCTATCTTCGACGAGAAGAATTCAAATGGAGAATTCAACGGCTTTGCCGGGCGCGTGCTTTATATCGACGACTTCATTGCCCAATGCGCAGAGCCAAGCGACCTATGGATCAACCAAGCCAAGCCCGACACATTGGCATATATGATCTACACATCAGGCTCAACAGGCAAGCCTAAGGGTGTGATGATACCACAATCGGCCAAAGCCAATTTCGTGCAATTCATTGCACGCGAATGGCGCCATACCGAGAACAGCCGCATACTGTGTCACTCAAGTTTCTCATTCGACGCTTCGATAGAAGACCTGTATCCTGTGCTCACCGTTGGCGGCACGCTATATACCGTTCCACAAGAAGCCCGCAAGGACATGGCATTGCTTCACGACTTCATCATAAGCAACGGCATCACTGGCGGATGCTATACCACACAACTCGGGCAGATGCTGCTTCAGCTCTATCCCGACCTGCCGGTCGACTACCTTGTGGTTGGCGGCGAGAAGATGACAGTTGCGCCCGAATGCCGTTGCCGCCTCATCAACACCTACGGCCCTACGGAATTCACAGTCGACGCTACATATTTTGAGCTGACCCCAGGTAAATCATACCGCAACATTCCCATCGGTCGTGCCTTGCATAATCTTGCAGCATACGTGGCCGACCAGTGCGGACATCTGTTGCCGCAAGGTGTGGCCGGCGAACTGTGCATGGCGGGTCCACAAATGGCCGCCGGATATTGGCACCGTCCAGAGCTCACGGCCGAGAAATTTACCGAAATAAACATTGCCGGCAACCCCGTGAAGGTATACCGCACAGGTGACCTCGTAAAATACAATGCCGACGGTGATATTGAATACCTTGGCCGTATCGACAATCAGGTGAAACTGCGCGGATTCCGCATCGAGATGGGCGAGATCGAGAGCCGGGCCGCACAATTCAACGGCATCAAAATGGCTGTTGCCGAAGTGAAAACGCTGAACCACAACGAGTGCCTTGTGCTCTACTACTCGGCCGACCACAAAATTGACGAAGAAGAAATAAAAGCATTCCTCGCCGAGGCGCTTACTGACTACATGGTTCCCACAGTGTATGTGCAACTCGACGAGATGCCGCTCACACCTAACGGTAAGGTTAACCGCAAGGCCCTCCCCCAACCCACGCTCACGACAGCCACGACACAAGTCACATTTGTTGAGCCGGAAGGCGAAATGGAGGTGGCTATTGCCGAGGCATTCGCCAAGGTGCTTGGACAGGATAAAATCAGTGCCAACGACGACTTCTTCTCACTTGGAGGGTCATCGATTTCGGCCATCAAGGTGCTTGCGGCGCTGTCGATGAAGGGCTATCAAGCCTCGTATAAAGACCTCTTTGCCTACCAGACCCCACGACTGCTCGCAGCCTATCTGCAAGGGAAGATCGATGGCGGCTCGGCCGGGGCACCAATAAAGCCACAAGTAGTGACCGAAAGTGCCGCAACGCCCAAGTCGGCCTATGCTGAAATTCTCGAAGCCAACACACTCGAAGCCCTGCGTAACGGCAAACAACATCCAATAGGCGACGTGCTGTTGACCGGAGCCACCGGATTCATGGGCATACACATGCTGCATGAGCTAATAGAGAACGATAACGGTAAAGTGTACTGCCTACTGCGCTCAAATGCTAAGATGGCCGTAGAGAGCCGATTGCGGACGTTACTTTTCTACTATTTCGACAACACCTATGATGATTTGCTGGGAAAACGCATCTTCATCGTTGAGGGTGACGTCACCGACAAGAGCGTATTCGACAAACTCAATGTGAAAGTAGACACGGTGATCAACTGCGCAGCCAACGTAAAGCACTTCTCGGCTGGTGACGACATCGAAAAGGTGAACGTGGAAAGCGTGCGAAATCTCATAGGCTGGTGCGTAAGCCACAACACACGTCTCATCCAAGTGTCGACCGTGAGTGTGGCCGGCCAAAGCGTCGACGGAGTGCCCTCACCCGACATTGTGCTCGACGAGCACATGCTTGACTTCGGCCAATCGCTTGCCAACCAGTATGTGCATTCAAAATATGAGGCTGAGGTGCTTGTACTCAATGCTATAAAGGAGCATGGATTGAAAGCGAAGATTATGCGTGTGGCTACATTGGCATCACGCAACTCCGACGGTCTGTTCCAAATCAACTTCCGCACCAACGGCTTTATGGGACAACTGAAAACGTTTGCTATCATGGGATGCGTGCCCTATAATATGCTCGACACCCCATGTGAGTTCTCGCCCATCGACGAGGTGTGCCATGCCACACGGTTGCTAGCCATGACCCCCGACGATATGGTTGTGTTCCATGCCTGCAACAACCACACCCAGCCATTGGGCGACGTGCTGATGGCTATGGAGAGCATCGGCATACACATTGAGCCTGTCGAGTATGAGGAATTTGAGCGGCGCATACGGGAAGTAATGATGGACGACACCAAGTCGCAAGTGCTTCAGCCGCTGCTTGCCTATGTTGAGAACAGTGGCCATGTGGTGCAATACATACGCCAAGACAGTTCCTTCACCACACAAGTGCTTTACCGTCTGGGCTACTGGTGGCCGCAGACAGCAACCGACTATGTGAAGAGATTCATCAAATCGATAGGCGACCTCGGATATTTCAACGATTTGTAACATTTACAACCTGAAAAAAACCGCCCGCTGGATTTTGCGAAAATGCAAATCCAAGCGGGCGGTTAAATTGTTATTCCACAGGCATGCAACACTGCTGGGCCGTGCAATTCACTTTTGCCCTGAAGCCACGAGTGTATTCTCGAGTTCTGTCAATTCCGGGTTTTGAATATCGATTTTGTTGGCAAGGAACACCACGTTGTCGTAAGTGAGCTGTGGAGGGTCGCTGTGGTTGAGCAAGGCAAGCATAAACACAACGCGATCAGTTCCAAGCAGACGCTTGGCCACATCACGATGCGACTCAAGAAACCCTTGCAGCTCAGGCGAGAAGCCAAAGGAAGCGAAACGAATGCGCATCTTGTTGCGTAGCATTGCCCGATAGTTACGCTTACGGTAACAGCGGTAAGCCATCTCGTGGAAAAGCGACTTCATGCCCCACTCCACTGTCTCAAGTGTGGCAATCATGCCGTTGAGCGTGCGGTTGGGTAAGTCCTCGTGCACCCAATCGTCTTTGCACTTATAGCGCAGATCATGTTCCACCTCGTGCCATCCCTCGGAAAAGACGGTGCGAATCTGAATCTCAAACGTGTTGTCGATTTTATCGGCCAAGCCGTCGGGAAGATTGCGGCGGAATTCGGCCACGTATTCAAGCGGAATCGACTTGGTGAGATTCAGGCGACGAGGACAAAACGTCGACAAGTCGCACTCGTCGATTGACGAGCGCACCACGTCGCGACTTCCCAGAAATATCGACATCGCCTCCACGTCGTCGGGGAAATAGAGAATTATGCGAAGTCCTATCACGTCTTGTATTTTCCCGCCGGCCGAGAAGAATGCAGATCCCTTTGCCTCAATCTTGTGCTGCAGCGATTCAATGCTCTTGACACGGGAAAACAACCGGTACATCATGCCGCTGCGCCTTATTCGCTGCGACAAGTCGCCCTCAATGCGGGCCGCTATTTCGTCGATGGTCATTGTGTGATTAGGTTGATTATATAGTGTATGGTTACTGTTTGTCGTTTCTTTTAGAGTCGGTGACAGTGTCGGCCATGCCGCTGCGCAGCCGCACGTTGCGCCGCAAATGGTCGCCGTAGAAAAACAGTTCCTGCAAATGGAGATTACCCACAGGAAAAAGCATCTGCAACGGTGCGAGTGTGTAACGGAGAGGGTCGACACCGTCAACCACCAGCACATGGTGCTGAGGGTCGACACGGACTGTGACTTCACCGGCATCGTTGCAAGGCACAACCGCCGTCCCGTAGGGGAAACGCGGGTCATCACCATTGGGGTGGCAACCGGCACCGAGCAACACTGCCGGCGTGGATGTCACAGTCCATGACACAGGATTTATGCACCCCACGTTGCCACGGCATAACAATGGCGATATGGCATCGGTCGATGTCACGCTATTGAAGTTCACAGTCACACCACACGAAGTGGAATCGCATGCCAGCCTTATGTGCGACTGGCGGTGGCCAGCTTGCGTCACAGTATCGGCTGCGGTCACACCGTATCCTATCACATAGGCAGCAATCAGGCGACTATAAGTGTCGTCGCCTATATGCTTAAGCACGGCTTTGACCAAATTTGCTCCTTGGCTGTATCCTGCAAGAATAAAACGCCTGCCGTGGTTAAAATGCCGTAAGTAATAGTCAAACGCTTCAATGGCGTCACGGGTGGCGGTTAGCATTGGCCCTATTGACTGCGGCCCGTCGAGTGCGCCAAAAGTCGCTTGCCGGTAATATGGCAAGTAAAGATTGGCATAGGCGGCAAATATGGAATCGGCCAGCATGGCCGACAATTGCCATGCATTTCGGTGGTCGGCTCGTGAAGGATCGGCATTGAAGTGTTTCCTGCCCGCATCGTCGTTCCAAGCTTGTACACAAGTGGGCAAGAGGTAGAACACATCGGGCAACGACTCGTCGACCACCTTAAGGCGCGTTCTACCCTCATACCACAGTGACGTATCAGACCAGTTTAGTGGGGCACACCCTGCGAGCGCGGCCTCTCCTTCGGGAGACAGACCGCGTGCCGACGTGTGACCACAAAGACTGAATGCCGCAAGCAATATAAGTGATATAACAAAATGTCTCATGCTATATTCCGTACTTGTTTTTTGTAAATGACATGAAACCGGGAAACCCTGATTATTACAAAACAAAGATAGAAAATTATTTGTG
>CAVIEK010000039.1:13290-19556 GCA_963641805.1 Bacteroides fragilis | reverse complement strand
GCATGTAACGGCTGCCAATGGATTTAGCCTCATGTTTTTCGGCCTCAATCATTGTGTTGCGCAAAATTTCAGCTATATCAGGACTGACTGCATACTTATTATTCTCATCAGAATTAAACTTTGGGGAGTCGGCAGTGTCGAATGAATGGATTTTGGTTTGCAGTTGAGACTCAAGCTTGCCCAAAGGCGCATTAAGTTCCTTGAGCATGCAGTAAGCGTCAGAGTCCTTCGTTTTCAAAATTCCCAGTAGCATATGCTCTGCATGCATGACACGGCAGTTGCTCCGCAACGCCTCGTCATGCCCACGCTTGAGTATGGTACTGATAATATTATTAAAACTATAAATCATTATCTATCACATTACAACTAAATTTCCGTTGCAAAAATAACACAAAAAAGCTAAAGTTGCCGTAAAGTTTAATATTTGTACCGCTAACGGTCCACATTTCGCATATGTTTTCAACAACGGGAACTGTTTCAACAGAGACTAACAAATATTGTGCCAAACCAACCGAAACCGCCGTTGTCATAAATCATGTGAAATGGCATTGCAATGCGCAGATTGTATCATAATTTTTAGTATCTTTGTAAGTTAATTATCAGCAACGGACCCCGTGATGTCTTTGGGCAATTTTTCGTCTGGATTGCGGACCGTTGGAAGTGAAACATATTAAAAAGTTATTCTTTAAATGGACAACGATCGAATAATAGAGGTCAATATAGAGCAAGAGATGCGGACCTCTTACATTGATTATTCAATGTCGGTCATCGTGTCGAGAGCCTTACCTGACATCCGTGACGGATTCAAGCCCGTTCACAGACGTGTGTTGTATGGCATGGCCAAGTTGGGAAACTATTCCAACGCCGCCTACAAGAAGTCGGCCCGTATCGTCGGCGACGTTCTTGGTAAATATCACCCGCACGGTGACTCCTCAGTCTACTTTGCCATGGTGCGTTTGGCACAAGACTGGTCAATGCGCTATCCGCTGGTTGATGGCCAAGGTAACTTCGGCTCAATCGACGGCGACAGTCCTGCCGCAATGCGTTACACCGAGGCCCGCCTTGCAAAGATGGGCGAAGAGATGATGCGCGACATGGACGAGGACACAGTCGATTTCACCGACAACTTCGACGGATCGCTTACCGAGCCGAGCGTATTGCCCACACGATTCCCCAACCTGCTTGTAAACGGAGCTTCGGGCATTGCAGTGGGTATGGCCACCAACATGGCCCCACACAACCTGAGCGAATCAATCGATGGATGCCTGGCTCTGCTGGAGAATCCTGACATGGAAATCAGCGAGCTGATGCATTACATTAAAGCTCCCGACTTCCCCACCGGCGGCATCATTTACGGATACCAGGGGGTGAGGGAGGCATACGAAACCGGCAAAGGCCGCATCGTGGTGCGGGCAAAAGCCGAGATTGAGTCAGATGACGACCACGACAAGATTGTGGTAACCGAAGTGCCTTACAACGTCAACAAACGCGAGCTTATCGAAGCGATAGCCAAGTTGGTTGAGGAGAAGCGCATCGACGGCATCTCTAACATAAACGACGAAAGCGACCGTCTGGGCATGCGCATTGTCATCGATGTGAAACGTGACACTAACGCCAATGTGCTGCTCAACAAGCTATACAAGATGACAGAATTGCAGTCGTCGTTCAGCGTCAACAATGTGTGCCTTGTGAATGGACACCCACAAACGGTTAACCTGAAGGAAATACTGCAAAATTTCCTTGACCACCGTCACGAGGTGGTGATTCGCCGCACAAAATTCGAGCTTGAGAAGGCACGCCAACGCGCACACATCCTTGAGGGCTTGATCATAGCATCAGACAACATCGATGAGGTGATTCAAATCATCAAGACAAGCAAGACAACCAACACAGCCCGCCAACGCTTGAGCGAACGCTTCAACCTTGATGACGTGCAGACACGCGCCATTGTGGAAATGCGCCTGCGACAACTCACAAATCTTGAGCAGGACAACTTGCGCGGCGAGTTGGCAGAAATCCATGAGAAGATCGACCACTTGGAACAGATACTCAACGACCCCATTGTGTGCCGCAAGGTTATTGAAGACGAGCTCACTGAAGTGAAGGACAAATACGGCGACGAGCGCCGTACCGAGATTGTCTACTCAGGCGGCGAGATGAATGCGGAAGACTTCTATCCCGATGATCCAATGATCATAACAATCTCGCACTTCGGCTACATAAAGCGTACACCACTGAGCGAATACCGCACCCAAATGCGCGGCGGCGTGGGGGCAAAGGGCAGCAACACCCGCGACAAAGACTTCATAGAATATGTGTATGAGGCCACCAACCACAACACAATGCTGTTCTTCACCGAACAAGGCCGTTGTTATTGGATGCGTGTGTTTGAAATCCCCGAGGGGACCAAGAGTTCTAAGGGACGCGCAATTCAGAACCTGCTCAACATCGGCACCGACAACCGCATATATGCGTTTATCCGCGCCACCAAGCTTAAGGATCCCGAATATAATCAGAACCACTACATCGTGTTTGCCACAAAGAACGGCATTGTGAAACGCACACGCCTGTCGGAATATGCAAGGCCGAGACTCAACGGTGTGAATGCACTCAACATCCGCGAAGACGACCGACTGGTGGGTGCCATTTTGACCGAAGGTGATTCCGAAATCATCCTTGCCGACAAAGCCGGACGCGCAATACGCTTCTCGGAGCAGCAAGTGCGCGAAATGGGACGCGGAGCCACTGGTGTCAAGGGTATGACCCTCACCGGCGAAGGCGACGAGGTGGTGGGCATGATTTGCATGCGCGCAAACACCGAAGACGACGTGCTTGTGGTTTCGAAGAAAGGCATGGGCAAGAGAAGCGTTTTGGAAGATTATCGCGTGACCCATCGCGGAGGCAAGGGCGTGAAGACCATCAACATCACCGATAAGACCGGTGATTTAATCGCGATAAAGAATGTGAACGACAACAACGACCTTGTAATCATCAATAAGTCGGGCATTATGATACGCCTTAAGGTGAGCGAATTGCGGCAAATGGGTCGCAACACCCAAGGGGTGCGGCTCATAAACCTGGGCAAAAAGAACGATGAAATCGCATCGGTTTGCAAAGTTGAGACCGAAGCCGACGATTTGGAGGACAGCAACGACATTGCCGATGCCGACACAAATCTACCATCACCCGAGGAACCGACAAATCACAACGAGACAAACGACAATAATGAATAAACAACAATATTAATCATTTAACGAATCGACGAAAATGAAAAAAGCAATCCTGTTACTTGCTGCAGCATCAATGCTTGCTCCAGCAGCAGTCGCTCAACAAAAGTTAGTTGATGAGGTCGCAAAAACCGTGGCCGCTTCATCTAATAAAGCACCACAGCTCAAAGCCGCTTTGAGCCAGATTCAACCAGCACTTACCAACCCCGAATCGAAAGGCAACGTGCTCACCTGGTATACCGCCGGCAAAGCATCATTCAGCCTTTTTGATGCTTTGACTGCCATGAAGATGCTCAAGCAAGAGGTTTCAAATGCCGATATGGCCCAGGCTCTTCTCGATGGTTTCAAATATTATGAAACCGCACTGCCCCTCGACACAGTTTTCGAGGTTAACAAGGACGGCAGCCCCAAAATCGACAAGAAGACAGGCCAACAAAAGGTGAAGGTGAAATATTCAGCCGAAATGCAGAATACCATCATTGCCCACATGAACGACTTCCTGAGCACCGGTAACGCTTGCCTCGGCTCTGGCGACTACAGCAATGCCCAAAAAGCATTTGCAGCCTACTGCAACATGTTTGACACTCCGCTAGGCAAAGAGAAGCTCAATCCCCAGCCCGACACAGTAATGGCTGAAATCCGTTTCTTCGAAGGCTATGCTGCCGATATGTCGAAAGACTACGTGGGAGCCTTCAATGGCTACTCACTCGCAAAGAAACTTGGCTACACTAAGAACCAGGTGGCAGAACGCGTGGCAGCCTCTCTTGGACAAATCGCACAAAATTATGTTGACGCAAAGGACTATAAGAGCGCATATAAGGTTGTGGACAAGGCAATTGCCAACGACCCCAACGATGCCAACATCCTTGACCTCCGCGGCCGTTTGGCCGAGATGGACTCGACCCTCGGCATGGCCGAAGCCGTGAAGTATTACAAGAAGGCTGTTGAGGCCGATGGCTCAAACGTGGACGCATTGTTCAACTATGGCCGTTATTTCACAGGCGAGGCAGGTAAGATTATCACAGCCAACCCCAACCTTGTTGACGCTCAGCTCCGCCCGAAAGTGAAGCCATATCTTGATCAGGCACTTCCCCTTCTTGAGAAGGCCTACAGCCTCGACAAGACCCGCGCAGATATCAAGCGAATCCTCCGCAACGTCTACTACCTTCTCGGACAAAACGACAAGGTTGACGCCATCGACAAAGAGTAATAGCTGAAAAGCAAATTATTCACTCCTGAATTGTGTGGTGGTGAATAATACATTACAACATCACTGCACATTGAACACGGCAACACGGTTTGTGACGTTCGATGTGCAGTGTTTTTTCTTAAAATCAACAATCATAACTAACGACAAATCATCAATGCGACTCAACTCCATCAGGCTTTCAGTCATGGTCTTCATTATCTCGATAGTCCCTTTTTGCAATGCCCAACAGAAAGTGGTAGAGGGAGTAAAGAAGGACATCAACGGACTGTCACTAACGGCAAAGGGATACAAATCGGCCCTCGACAAGCTAAAGCCGGCTTTGACCAATGATGAGACAAAGGACAAAGTGGAAACTTGGTTCTTGGCAGGGAAAATATGTTTTGGATATTATGACAAATCGATGATAGAGCGGTCGATTGGCAGCGACATCGACAAGAAAGCCGTCGGCAAGATGCTTCTTACCGGATATGAATACTTCCAGAAAGCCCTGAACCTCGACACCGTAAGGCTGACAAAAAAAGATGGCACACCGATAACCGATAAAGACGGCACACAAAAATTCCGCACAAAGTATTCCAAAGACATAAAGAAACGCATACTTGGCCATTTGGTTGACTTCAGCGCAGTAGGTGGCGATTTGCTGATCGCCAATGATTGTGACGGAGCCTACCAGGCTTGGGATATTTACTGCAAAGAAGCCAAATCGGATTTCGCCATTAAAAGCCATAAGGCCGAGGAAGACACCATTGTGGGTTACTATCGCTACTATCAGGGATTAGCTGCTGCCCAAAACAAGAAATATGACAATGCCGTAATACAGTTTGTGAGTGCCATAAATCTCAAATACAAGCACAAGAACGTGTATGACAACCTAATAAACGCCTTGCTGCTCACCAACGACTCTGTAAAGGTGGTTGATTATTGCAAAGAAGCCAATGCGGCGTATGGAGAAATAGACGCAAAGTATGCCCGAATCCTCATCAACAATTACCTTAACAGCAAGAACTACACAGAAGCCAACGATTTGCTCGACAAAGCAATTGGCCGAGATTCGACCAATGCAGAATACGTCGACTTGAAGGGGCAACTTGTGGAGAGGATAAGCGGTGTTGACCAAGCCATTGCCTATTACAAGAAAGCAGTTGAACTGAATCCGGAATTCGCACGAAGCCAGTTTAATTTGGGTAATAGCATTTACAAGCAGGCTATCATTGTGAGCGACAAGGATCCAAAGCAAGGAATTAAATTATACAAACAATCGCTACCCTACTTGGAAAAGGCTTATAAACTTGCCCCTGACAATAGTGATGTGGTGAAGATACTTAGCCGCATCTATTACGTGATAGGCAGTAAAAAACTCGATGAGATAGAGAAAAGATAAAGAATACAGAGCGACTTAGCGCTTTCTTGATTTTTTAGGCACAGAGGTTAGCTTCTTCACGATACAAAGTTCCTCTTCAGCCAAATCGTCAAGTCCGATGCGCTTGTAGATGCTGGCCAGAGCTTTGTGAGCCTCTGGCTTTTTTGCTGCCCACTTAACGGCACGCTTATAGGTCTTTATTGCACTCGGCACATCGTCAAGGCATTCAAATGTTGCCCCTAATCCCATTATGGCCTCATAGGACCGTCCATTGACCGCCAAAGCTTCACTAAAGGTGCTTTGGGCAAGGTCTGGCTGGTCAAGGGCCAGCAGCAGACGTCCCTTGCCAATCATAGCCTCAAGACAGTCGGGGCAGATGCGAATGGCCTTGTCGTAATTTGCCATAGCTGATTTTATTGCCACCTCGTCAATGCGTGGCTTCTTAGCCTTTCCGCGATATTTTGCACCC
>CAVIEK010000039.1:7405-13280 GCA_963641805.1 Bacteroides fragilis | reverse complement strand
TCACAAGCCAATGCCCCCACGCCCAAAGCCTGATTCCCCATTTCGGTATACTCCATTGCCAAGTCGTGCAACACTTTGTTTTGCGAGTCGATTACAGCCTCTAGAGAGCTAAGCATATTTTCCAGTTTTGTGATTTTTGACAGCTTACGGGCAATCAACCTTTGTGCTGGTTTTTTATCCAATACATTGACAATGGCATTGGCCTCAATGAAATTGCCCACACAGTCTGAAAATTCATTATGGTTGAATGCGTGAACTGCTTTTCTGAACATTTTCTCTGCCTTTTCCTGCATCAGAGCCCCTTCTATCAGAGACTGGTCATTGAATTGGCGGCTGAACGTGACCACAGCAATACTTAATATGATGTCGCGCTCACTGATAGGCTTCAGCAGAGTAATGCCCTCAAGCGATGTGCACCGCGATAGAGCCACATACGTCTGACCACTTGTGAACGCTCCACCGGCAAAGTCGATCACAATCTTGTTGAACGTAAGCCCCTGGCTTTTGTGCACAGTCAAAGCCCAAGCGGGCTTTACAGGATATTGCTCAAAAGTGCCGAGCAAATTCTCAATCACCTTTTTCTCACGGTCGTCGTAGGAATACTGGATTTTTTCCCATTGCTCTTTCTCCAGCGAATATCTGTTACCGTTTTCCAACTCCACCACTATCTCATCGTCGCTCAAAGAGCACACCTTGCCGATGCTTCCGTTATACCACCGTCCGTCCTTGTCGTTTCTGATAAACATCACCTGCGCCCCCTTCTTGAGCGTGAGTTCCTTACCGGTGGGCAAATCATTGTCGGGGAACGTGCCCTCTATTTTACCTAAAAAAGTGAATTCAGGAGTCTTAAGGGCATTCATGTGTTCGCTGTTGATTGCGTCAACAGTATCGCGCCGGGTAGCCAACGTCATGGTAAAACTGTCGTCACTGTCGCTGTAATCGGCATCGTAGCGCGAATTCAGCCTGCCGATATCTGATTGGGTTGCCTTATTCACCCTCACACGGTCGAGCAAAGATATGAACTCATTATCGGTCTGCCTGTATATTTTCTGTAATTCAATGGGTACAAGCCCCAGACTTGAGAACACATGCGCATTGAAGAAGAAATACTGGCTATAATAGCGGCGCAATATGTCGCGTGCATCAGTGGTCACCACCGGCTCCAGTTGGAAAATGTCGCCCACAAAAAGCAGTTGCTTTCCGCCAAACGGCTCTCGCATGTTGCCGGAATAAACGCGCAGCACCTTGTCCACAAAGTCCACAATGTCGGCTCTCACCATAGAGATCTCATCAATCACAATCAACTCAAGCTCCCTAATGAGCTTGACCTTCTCTTTAGGGTACCGCAGCGTTTTCCTTATTTGCCGGGGCGAGAAGTCGGGGTCAGTGGGCAGTAGAGGTTTGAACGGTATCTTAAAGAAAGAATGAAGCGTTTGCCCGCCCACATTGACTGATGCGATTCCAGTCGGGGCCAAGATCACGTATTTCTTTTTTGTGTTTTTGCATATATATTTCAAGAAAGTGCTTTTTCCGGTTCCTGCTTTGCCGGTAAGAAATACCGACCGGTGAGTGTGCTGTATCAAATCCCAAGCATGCTGAAACTCGGGGTTGTCTAAATCGATAGTGGGTATTTGCGATAAATCAGGCATTGCAATAATCTATAACGGTTGCGTGACGATTTGAGACCGACGATCGAGACCTCAATGATAAGCCTCGGCCAGAGCGTTGGCACAACGTTCGCCATCGATTGCCGACGACACAATGCCACCAGCAAACCCGGCCCCCTCACCACAAGGGTATAGGCCCTTGACGGCCGTAAGCGACTCACTGTCGCGTACAATTCTCACCGGCGATGACGTGCGGGTCTCCACCCCTATCACGATTGCATCTTTACAAAGGAATCCCCGGGCTGCTTTCCCAAACACCTTGAAACCGCGGCGGAGACGGTTGCCGATGAATGGTGGCAACCACTGGTCGATACGCGATGGCTGCAACCCTGGAGCGAACGACGAAGGCGGTATCAGCTTTGAAGGACGTCCCTCAACGAAATCGGTCATCCTTTGCGCACCAGCCACCTGGCTATTCCCAGCTTCCTCGAAACATTTCTTTTCCAAATCTTCCTGAAAGTGCATTACCTTCAACTCGCCATATTGGCTATAGTTTGCCGGCAAGTCATCTGGACGCACCTCTACCACCATACCCGAATTAGACCAATAAGTGCCACGGTTTGACGGTGACATGCCGTTTACAACCAACTGCCCCGGCGCACTTGCAGCTGGCACGACAATTCCGCCAGGACACATGCAGAATGAATATACGCCTCTGCCATCGACTTGTGTCACGAAATTATACTCAGCAGCCGGAAGATACTCGCCTCGTCCATTGGGGCTGTGGTATTGAATCTCATCAATGATGTGTTGCGGATGCTCCAGGCGCACTCCTATGGCTATTCCTTTGGCCTCCATGCCGATTCCGTTGGCCCGCAGCATCTGGTATACATCACGTGCCGAATGGCCAGTTGCCAAAATCACTGGACCGGCAAATGTCGATCCGTCGGCACACCGCACACCCTTCACCTCATCGCCGTCGATTATCAAGTCGGTAACACGATGCCCGAAATGCACCTCACCACCCATGTCCTCTATAGTGTGACGCATATTCTCGATTATGTGCGGCAATTTGTCGGAACCGATGTGCGGGTGAGCGTCGATGAGAATGTCCTCCTTGGCTCCATGCTGGTAAAAGATGCCCAAAATGCGCTCTACCGATCCACGCTTTTTGCTTCGTGTGTATAGTTTACCGTCGCTATAGGCCCCTGCGCCACCCTCGCCAAAGCAAAAGTTGGAATCAGGGTCAACAACACCTTCGCGCGATATCTTGGCGACATCGACCCTGCGGTCGACAACGTTCTTGCCTCGCTCAAGCACTATGGGTTTTATCCCCAGCTCAATGAGCCGCAAAGCAGCAAAAAGGCCACCGGGGCCGGCACCTACGACAACAGCCTTACGGATGCCTGTGACAGGCTTATAGACAACAGGAGGCACCAAGTGCTCATGGCCTATGGGCTGGTCGATATATGCCCTTACCTTGATATTGACCATCACGCGGCGCTGTCGGGCATCAATGGATCGTCGCACAATGCGCACTCCCTTAAGCCTATTAGCATTGATTTCAAGCTCAGTTGCTACCGTTTGGGAAATCAGCACATCATCACTTGCTGTGCGAGGGTCGACACGAAGTTGCAATTCTTTTATCATGTGGCGTTTCGATTCTTCAATTATAAAAATAGAGCTATTGGCTAGCCAACATGGAGACGCATGCCATATAACCTCTCCCGCAATTCCAATAGCTCTATTTCACTGGCAAAGTTACTGAAAGATGATGAAATGTCCTACAATCCAAATGAAAAACACAACCTTATTTGTTAATTTTATCATTAAGAAAGCCTACTTTTGCAGAGTATAAATCTCACAAATTTAATTTTTATGACAACAGGACCAATAGGAGTTCTTTTCGACTTAGACGGCGTGCTTTTAGACACAGAAAACACCTACACTGAATTTTGGGCTAAAATCGATTCTCTATACCCTACCCATACTCCAAATTTCGCCCATGTAATAAAGGGGTCGAACCTGCAAGCGATACTGCAGACATATTTCAAAGGAGATGCTTTGAGACAGAAAATTACCAGTATGCTTGATGAATTCCAACAAACCATAAGATATCAATATTTCAAAGGAGCATTGGAGTTTGTTGAGCAGCTTAACGAGGCTGGAATTCCCTGTTGCGTGGTCACAAGCAGCGACAGTCGCAAAATGGAGGCGCTGTATGGCCAAAAGCCTGATTTTAAAAGCCATTTCACCAGAATCATAACCGGCGACATGGTATCACATCCCAAGCCCGACCCCGAATGCTTTCTGCTTGGTGCAAAATCACTTGGAGTTGAAGCAGCCAACTGCTATGTGTTTGAGGACTCTATCAATGGACTCGAGGCCGGCTTGGCAGCGGGAGCTACTGTTATAGGGCTGGCAACCACCAATCCGGTAACAGCAATAAAAGGCAAATCCCATAAAGTCATCAACAACTTCATGGGATTTACCGTAGCCGATATGCTGGCCGTCAAAAAGCCTTGAAGCTCATGTCGAGCGATTTCACCGAGTGCGTCAACGCCCCCACCGAAATAAAGTCGACACCACACTCACCATAAGCGCGCAGTGTGTCGAAAGTTATGCCGCCCGATGATTCTGTCTCATACTTGCCCCCAATAATCTCAACAGCTTTCTTGGTAAGCTCTGTCGAGAAATTGTCGAGCATAATTCGGTCTACGCCACCACACTCAAGGACTTCGGCCAGTTCATCAAGATTTCTGACTTCGATTTCAATTTTCAGGTCCTTACTGTTGTCGACACACCATTTTTTCGCTTTTTCGATTGCGTTTTTGATGCCTCCCGCAAAATCCACATGATTGTCCTTAAGCAGAATCATGTCGAACAAGCCAATGCGGTGGTTGCATCCGCCACCTATGGCAACGGCATCCTTCTCAAGGATGCGCATCCCCGGAGTGGTCTTCCGCGTATCAAGAACCTTCGTCTTCAAGCCTTTCAACTCACTCTGATACTTGCCGGTTATAGTGGCTATACCGCTCATACGCTGCATAATGTTTAGCATCAGCCGCTCGGTCTGCAGCAACGACTGCACCTTGCCCTCAACCACAAAAGCTATATCGCCTGGCTTGACGTGGGCACCATCTGAAATATAGGTGGTCATTTTCAGCGACGGGTCAAACTTCTCAAACACGCGCTTGGCTATTGCCACACCGGCCAAAGTACCCTCTTCCTTTATGATAAGCCGTGAGCGCCCCAACTCGCTTGCGGGTATGCAGCTAAGAGTTGTGGCATCGCCATCACCAATATCTTCAGCAAAAGCCAAATCAATCAATTCATCAATCAATTCATCTCTTGTTTTCATCTCTTCTGTCTATTTGTTTAATTGCTGTTATTTTATTGCAAATTTACAGCAAAGTTAGTGCTTGTCAAAATGCCAATGCCCAACAAGCTCCATTACCGAAACTATTCTGTGAAAAAATGATTACTTTTGCATACGTTTCACTGTAATATTCTTATAGTTCACATATATGAAAATCATATTGGCTGTCGTGGGCAAGACATCCACAGGATACCTAAAGCAAGGCATTGATGAATACACATCACGGCTCACGCATTACATTCCATTTGAGATCCATTACCTAAACGACGCGAAAAACACACGCAATCTGACCGAGAGTCAGCAAAAGGCCGCTGAGGGTAGGAGCATACTTAACTTCATTGACAAAAGCGACTATGTGGCGCTGCTTGACGAGCGTGGCAAAGAATTCACATCGGTCAAATTCTCAAACTATATCGAAAAGCGATCGTTATCAGGGCTGAAACGGCTCGTTTTTATAGTTGGAGGGCCCTATGGGTTCTCAGACGAAGTGTATCAAAGGGCAAACGAGAAAATATCGTTGTCGCAAATGACATTCTCACATGAGATGATTAGGCTGATTTTCACCGAGCAGCTATATCGGGCAATGACCATCATTAACCATGAGCCATATCATCACGAATGATGGCACTGTTTCCGGCTATAGGGAACCTCATCGTCGGCAACGCATTGCTCTGTTCCCATCACGCTCCTTGAGTCGCCGTAGTTCCTGAGCAGCAATTCATTAAGGACAAGGTCGAGATTTGCCAATGTGGCTTCCCTTTTCGACGGCGACAGCTCACATTCCCAAATGTTGATTACATGCCATCCAAGCACGCGCAAAAGAAGTTCTTCCCTTCGGTCGCGCTCACGGTTTCTTCTTATTTTCTCGGTCCAAAACACTGTATTGGTC
>CAVIEK010000039.1:0-7395 GCA_963641805.1 Bacteroides fragilis | reverse complement strand
GTATTGGTCTTTGGCAACCTGAACTTGCTGCAATTCTCATGACCGTGCCAGAAACAGCCGTTGACCATAATCACAGTCTTGTATTTTCGGAGTACGATATCGGGCTTACCCGGAAGGCTGCATACATGGAGTCTGAACCTGTACCCTTTTGCGAAAAGGAACTTTCTGACAAGGATTTCGGGCTTAGTGTTTTTCCCCTTTATACTTGCCATGCACATATGACGCTGGTCAGATGTCATCCTGTCGGTCATGGAGTAATTGATGTGGGTGTCGTGATTACGATTCCGTCATAATGCTATTGAACGCAGCTATGTAGCGGTCGGCCACTGTGTTGATGTTGATTTTCTCAATTATGGTCTTAAACGACTTCTCCCCCATAGCTTTTGCCTGCTCAGGCGACGACATTACCAGATTAATCTTGTCGACCAAATCATTCACATCACCGTTTTTAAACAAGAAACCGTTTTCTCCATGCTTCACCAAGTCACGCTCTGTGCCATCGCACACCGAGCATATAACTGGCATCGCATAGGTCATGGCATCGTTTATCGACAAGCCCCCCATACCAGCCAGAACGTAAACAGTAGATTCATGCATATATGCTCCCAACGTGGCAGGATCGTACACTGCTCCAACAAACCGACAGTTGCCAGCTACGCCAAGCCCAGTCGCCTGAGCTTTGAGATTGTCGAACTCTGGACCGTTGCCCACGACCACCAGTTCAGCTTTAGGATGGCTTTTGTGAATAATGGCAAATGCATCAATCAAAAGATCGACCCTCTTCCATTTCACCAGTCGGCCAATGTGAAGAATGCGTTGCGACGACGGTGGCAATATAGGCTTTGACTCCACCACTTGGTTGCGCACACGCATTAGCGCGTCGGTATCGGTAGAATTATATGTGACAAACACCTTCTCCTTAGGCATGCCGTATGACGGGATTATGTCGTGGGCAAGCGTTGAATAACCCAGGGCTCCTGCCGCGCATGAATAACACCGTTTTCGGGCCATTGCGATCAGCCACTGCCTTATCCAAAACGAGACACCACGGCTCAATACGGTCATGTTCTCATCAATCATGGGGTGCTCTTGGAAATAGCGCTTTATTTGGCCAAACGGTGGAGTCTGAAACGGGATTTCCCTAATGAGGAGTTTTGCGCCACATTGCGACAGCCTTCTCTTAAGGCCCTTCTGCATGGCGACTTGCAAGAAATAAGGCCAGCCCATAACGACGATGTCGGGTGCCTCAGCCGATATTATGGCCGGAAGATCCTTAAGCCCAGGCTTGCCATACCACATCCGCTCCTCACGGCTGCTTATGCGCCTGTAGCTGCCACCCTCAACCATCTTAACGCCTTTACCTATAGTGGCATTGCCACTTGAAGGGACGACTACTGAAACATCAATTCCCTTACCCACAATCTTGTTGAGCATAGCATCCATATAGTGCGGTATGCCTCCAAAAGTGTAAAGTACCTTCATTTTCCTTTGCGCTTGAATTTCATCAAATAAGAGAGACACTCGTTAAAAATTTCGGCTTTGACAAGCTTCATGATTGCCGCATAGATGGCTACGGCCAATATGATTCTAATCGGCAATAAGGCGTAGATGCTGGTGATGGCACAAGTTGAGAAATAGCACACTGCCATTGTGAACAAAGCTATCGCCATGAATGGGACTATGTCGCTCAGCGCTTGGCGCAACGTGAGCCTTATATACTTGTTGACAAAGTATTGCCAAATGAGCAGCCACCCCACATTTATCACAATAAACGCAACAATCATGGCCTTTATGCCAAGTGGATTTATAAATATCAGCACCAACAGCTGAACCAAGCCTATGGCAATGTTATTATACATATACACATTCGATCGTCCCTTGCTTATCACCATGTTGGTATACAACAATGTTATTGGCTGGAAAGCTCCCCACACACACAACAACTGCATCATAGGCACACAATTGAGCCATTTTGCAGTAACAGCAATCACAATAAACTCCTTTGCAATCAAAGCCAACCCAAACATGGCCGGGAATGAGACAAAAGCGGTGAAGCGCAGCATCTTGCGAAACACATTTCGCTGCCGGGTCAAGTCACCTTCCACCTCGTGCAACACAGGTTGCGCCACACCTGTGATCATGCCGGAAACAGTATTGTGCAACATACTTTCCCACTTACTGGCCTGTGTGTAAAACCCAACAGTTCCAGCCGTGTACAACCGGCCGAGCAACACCGAAAATATATTGTTATTAACCTGCTGGAATATATTGGTAACAAGCATTTTGCTGCTAAAGCCAAACATTGATTTGATGGGTGACAAATCAAAATGGAGCGTAGGACGCCAAGGGGAGAACCACCACATCAGCAGAGCATAGACGAATGTGTAGGTCACCGTCTGGGTGGCAAGCCCCCAATAAGCCATTCCATTGCATGCCATTATCAACCCCGTTGTGCCCGATACCAATAAAGCCAATATTTGCGAAATAGATTTTTGCTTTACCATCAATCGCTTGAACATCATAGCATTATGAGCAGTAGCCGTGCTCGAGAACACAAATGAGAGCGACAAATAGCGCAACAACGGCTTCAATTCGGGCTGACTATAGAATTTGGCCACAAACGGTGCCGCGACAAATAAGATTGCATACAGTCCCAGCCCCATCAGCACGCTAAACCAGAACACGGCATTATAGTCGCTGCTTTTGGTCTCGTCCCTATTGACCAATGCATTAGTGAAGCCACACTCTTGAAGAGAATTGGCCACAAGGATAAAAACGGTGAGCATGCCCACCATTCCATAATCGCTCTCGCTAAGCATGCGGGCAAGGAAAATGCCGAAAAAGGCATTAAGCAATTGCTGAAACACATTGCTCATGCCGCCCCATAACAGTCCCTTTGCCGTCTTGCTTTTAAGCGATGATTCCATAATAAGGCATTAAAAGCCAAAAGGAGTGGAACGTCACAATAGTGCAGGCCACTCCTTTTGAAAAAATCTTTTTTTAATAGTTCTTGGCAAATATCACGCGTTGAGCCGAAGGCTTTCCGGTAAGCATGTCCACGCCCTCTTCCTTTTCCCCATCGAGAGGAATGCAGCGGATTGTGGCTTTTGTCTCTTCCTTAATCCTTTCCTCGGTCTCGGTTGTGCCGTCCCAGTGAGCGAGCACAAAACCGCCCTTCTCGATTTGAGCCTTGAAATCGTCGTAGGTGTCAACCTTGAAAGTCATGCTGTTTCTGAAATCAAGAGCCTTCTGGTAGATGTGACCTTGTATTTCGTCAAGGAGGGTTTTCACATATTCCTCTATTCCTTCAATTTGAGCATCGAATTTCTCCAAAGTGTCGCGACGCATAACCTCAACAGTGCCATTCTCTATGTCGCGGGCACCCAATACCAAACGCACCGGCACACCTTTGAGCTCATAATCGGCAAATTTGAAACCGGGACGCTTGTTATCGGCATTGTCATATTTCACCGATATCCCCATCGACTTCAGCTTGCTCACTATAGGAGCCACCTTCTCATCGATTACCTTCAGTTGATCAGCACTGCGGTACACAGGAACGATCACCACCTGAATCGGGGCCAATTTTGGAGGAAGCACCAAGCCATTGTCATCACTATGGCACATTATGAGAGCTCCCATCAGACGTGTTGAGGCACCCCATGAAGTAGCCCAAACATAGTCGAGTTTATTGTCCTTGTTGATGAATTTCACATCAAATGCCTTCGCGAAATTCTGGCCTAAGAAGTGTGAGGTTCCTGACTGGAGAGCCTTGCCGTCTTGCATCATGGCCTCGATTGTGTAGGTCTCAACGGCACCGGCAAAACGCTCATTGGCCGACTTGACACCCTCGATAACAGGCACAGCAAGAAATTCATGCGCGAACTTCGCATAGACGTGGCACATCTCAATGGCTTTTGCTTGTGCCTCCTCACTTGTGGCGTGGGCCGTGTGACCCTCTTGCCACAGAAATTCAGCAGTGCGCAAGAACAGCCGCGTACGCATCTCCCAGCGGAAAACATTGGCCCACTGGTTAACCAGCAAAGGCAGGTCGCGATATGAGTTAATCCAATTACGATATGTATTCCATATAATTGTCTCACTTGTAGGGCGGATTATAAGCTCTTCTTCGAGTTTTGCTTCAGGATCGACTATAACACCCTTACCATCCGGATCGTTCTTGAGACGGTAGTGTGTCACTACTGCACATTCCTTTGCGAAACCTTTAACGTGGTCGGCTTCTTTACTGAGAAATGACTTTGGGATCAACAGCGGGAAATATGCGTTTTGCACTCCAGTTTCCTTAAACATATCGTCAAGTTGACGTTGCATCTTTTCCCATATTGCATAACCATAGGGTTTTATTACCATACAGCCACGCACAGCCGACTGCTCGGCCAGGTCGGCCTTAACTACCAATTCGTTGTACCACTGTGAGTAGTTTTCGGCTCTTTTGGTTAAATTTTTCAGCTCTTTTGCCATTTGTCTGTAAATGATATTTATGTGTTATTTTATGCTTAAATTTATATCGACCCGTCCTTTCTTGGCTTGATCAATCATTGCCTTGCCTGGCACAAGATACACTTCCAACCGGCGGTTATGCTTGCGGTTCTCCATTGAGTCATTGCCCACTATGGGATCGGTTGCACCCAGTGCGTATGGGACCACATAGTCGATGCTGCCGTTGGCATCAAGCCAGTCAAACACAGCATTAACTCTTGAGCGGGTGAGCCCTAGTGTGTATTTGTCGGAACCCGTGTTGTCGCTATGCATGACAAGCAGCATCTTATAAAATCCGGGATTCTTTAAATAACGCAACAACGGCTTCAGCGACACCTTGCCAAGTGAAGTAACGGTTGTGTCGTTAGGCTCAAACAATTGCCCGGCGGGTATGGTGATGACAATCACCTCATTGTCACGCATCAACTCCACATCGTAATTCGCTTTCTTCAATTGGACAGCCACATCATATTGATAGTCTTGAATTTTCTGCGAATACTTACTGTTCTTGATTTCTGGTGTCTCAAGATTCTCGTCGAGCGACAAATCGTAGATTTCCACATCATTGGCGGCCATCGCCACTAATGATGTAAAGAAAAACATTAATAATATCGACAGTTTATTGAGTTTCATATGTTATAAGCGTTTTTACAGAGCCGGCCTAATCAGTAAAGAGAATCCTCATAGTCCAATTCCGCTTTCACCAACTGCGCCACGTCGCCAAGCTCAATAACGTTTTCCGGATCTCGCTTCAATTGCTTGGTGACATAAGCCACAATCTTGTTGAGATTGTCATCGAAATCATCACAGTCATCAAATTTCTCAAAATATTCCATGATTACGTCGATCACAAGTAGTAAGTCGTCATCGGTATATTTTCCTTTCAACGAGTCGGACACATGACTGTTGATGTAAGCCACTGCATCATTTTCGTCAAATTCTCTTTCTTCCATATTTCCGAGTTTTTTTTATTTTAACAGATTGGCATAAACAACCGGGCGAGGACACTCATCACAAATCTATCAAGCCCGCAGGAATATCCATTGTGATGGTCTTATCGTCGACATTGATGTCAATAATGAGATCCTCTGTTGCCGGGACAAGCACTTGCCTTGGCTTGTCATCAGATTTGCATTCAACAACAAACAGGCAATTCTCGGTCTCGTCATTTACATCCACTATTTCTCCAACGGCAGCATCGCGGTCATAGACCTTGAATCCGATAAAATAGTCAATGGGCATAGCGTCATCGGAATACTCATCGCTGATTTGCTCAAACTCATGTTTCTTCACAAATATTAATTTGTTGACCAAGAGCTGTGCTTCGGTTTCGTTAGAGATACCTTCTATTTTCAACAAGGTGACCTCATTGCTTTTGGGCCTTACCGATTCAACAAAGAAAGGAACGAAGATTCCGTCGATTTGTGAGACCAAGCAAGAAAAACCCTTTATTACCCCACCGTCGCAGTCGAGCGTGGCCGAAAGTTCGCCACACACGCCATGCGGTTTGTTGTACCGTCCTATTTCTACAAGCTCATTGCGCAGTATCATAGTGAGGAGTAGTTTTTACTCTACCAATAGGCATAGGTGTCACTTCTTCTTTTTCTTTTTCGCTGGCTGCTGGGGTACCGGCGCCTCCTTGAATTCATGCAGTGAGTGAGTGGCTGTATCGAGCCTAATTTGGCCATGAGAATAGTGGGCCAAATCCTTGAATATCTTGGAGTCGTCAACATCTTCCTTGTTGATTTGGAAAATAAGCTTCTTCATGTGGTTTGCAATAAGCATCACAAGAGCGTCTTTCTCCTCACCATCGGGATATTCGCAAGCACGGTCGATCATCTTCTCTATCATTTTTCCATAGTGGCGATACTTGATTCTGTCAAGGTGATAATCCACACGTTCGGGCTTAGTCTCAAGATTCTCCTCTTTTACCACTTCATACGGATAGTCGATATCAAGCTTGAAATCGCTCATTATGGCCAAATGATCCCATAGCTTGTGCTTATAGTCGGTCTCGTCACGCAGTTGCGGAAACAAGTTGCCCATGGTCTGGATTATCGTATAGGCACACTTGTTTCTCTCTTCACGATCCTCGATTGTGCAACAATAGTCCACCATTTGCTGGATGTTGCGTCCATACTCAGGAAGCGCGAGTTTTTTTAGTTGGGAATTATATTTCAGCATTTTTTAAATCCATTTTTTATATTTCACTTGGCAGGCTCTTGCCGCCTTAGCAGTCACACCACCTTATGTTTTGGAGTTGTGGCCTGAAACTCCTTAAGGTAAAGAGGGGTGGAATAGGCAACGTCGATGAAGTCGTTGTTGCGGTAGGCCATCTCGGAAAGTACCGCCATGTCGAGGGCTACCGGCTTGATGCCTGGCAAGAACAACGCATTCGGGCTCTTGATAATGTCTTTGACCTTGTCTGATCCGTTGCCGAACATCACGAGTTTGTGGCCGGCAAGCAGGTCGGAAAACGTGCCCTCATCAATTATCATTGGTTGTGGCTCGACAACCGCCTCTAGGGCTGAATTGTAGACGGCGGTATACACCTCCATGCGCCGGGCATCTATCATAGGCACAAAAAGCTCTTCGTCGTCGAAAAACTCTTTGAACATGGCCGAAGTGGTAAGCAACTTGAGGGTGTTGACGCCAATCAAAGGCACATCTAGGCCAAACGCCAGACCTTTAGCTTCCGACAGGCCGATACGAAGTCCCGTATATGAGCCTGGGCCTATGCTCACAGCCACAGCGTCGAGCTTGATTTCGCGCGAGCGCACATATTTAAGGGCATCTTGCAGGTAAGCGCTCAACAACGTGGCATGGGTACGACCATCATAATTCTCGTGATGGTCAACCACCTCACCGTCGTGGGTCAACGCCACAGAGCAAACT
>CAVIEK010000038.1:17250-19896 GCA_963641805.1 Bacteroides fragilis | reverse complement strand
GGCCCTTACCGCCAACCCACTTGATGAATGGTTTTGCTTTTGTCATTTATACATAATTTATTAACTGTATCGGTTTGCAGGAGAGCAGAAGTGTCTACATCAAGGAGTTTTGCCATTCTCATTAGACTTTCCAAATCTGGTTGACTGGTGTTGGCGCGCCATTTGGATATTGTTGTTTCATCCGTGCCAAGTTATTCAGCAACTGTTTGTTTAATGCGGTTTATCTGCTTGTTTGCCATACGATTTCCTTTTCTATTGCAAAGATAACGCATTTCCTTAGAAACAGGTGTAAGCCCAGTAATCTTTTATGCCAACTCTGCAATATAGTGACAAGTCATCGACTCTTGTAAACCCTCGCCCATATCCCGAACACGCATTTTGAAACTGCGTCCTTATCTTCTTCAAAAGAGGACAAGAGGCAAAAAAGCCTTGGCCGGTATGTGTCGACACATTGAGCCAAGGCATAGAGTTGTTTCAATAAATATAGGTTAGTCTGCTATATGCTTAGTGGAGGCGTCACTCTGTGACGATTTCCATTCCGCGCTTAAGCGCCTGCTCGTTTTGCGGCAAGAGGTCCCAGTGGCGCTCAGGCAAAGTCTTCTTCAAGGCCTTGAGCACGCTGTCGATGGAGGCCACGGGCTTGATTTTGAGCAATGCCCCGAGCACGATCATGTTGTAGCTCTTGGCATTGAGCGAGAACGACGCTTCCATGGCATCCACGCGATACACCTTTATGTCGGTGCGTGTGGGAAGGTTGTGAATGCCGTAGCTGTCATAGATGAGCACTCCGCCTGGTTTCACCTTGCTTTCGAAACGGTCAAGGCTCTGCTGGTTAAGAACCACAACGGTGTCGTAGGTGTTGAGAATGGGCGAACTGATACGCTGGTCACTGAGGATGACTGTCACATTGGCGGTGCCGCCTCGCTGCTCAGGGCCATAAGAGGGCATCCAGGTGACTTCCTTGTCTTCCATCAGTCCCGAATAGGCGAGAATCTTGCCCATTGAGAGGACTCCCTGACCGCCAAAACCGGCTATTATTATTTCTTCTTTCATTGTAATTCCTATAAAAAAATCTGAGTGTGAATTGTGACGGTAGCAAACTACTCGTTCTTGAGGTCGCCGAGCGGATACTTCTTAAACATGTTGTCGGCCATCCACTGGTTGGCTTTTTCGGGAGTCATTTTCCAGCCCGAATTGCAAGTGCTGACCACCTCGACCACCGACGTGCCCTTGCCGGCAAGACTATTCTCAAAGGCCTTGCGGATTGCCGCCTTGGCCTTGCGGACGGCGGCAGGAGTGTGCACGCTCTGGCGTGTTACGTAGCACGTGCCGTCGAGTTGCGCCAAAAGCGGAGATATCGACAACGGATAGCCGTTGAGGTCGACGCGGCGACCATAGGGACACGTGGCCGTCTTTTGCCCGAGCAGAGTGGTGGGAGCCATTTGCCCACCGGTCATGCCGTAGATGGCATTGTTGATGAAGATGATGGCAATGTTCTCGGCACGGTTGCAGGCGTGGATCGACTCGCAAGTTCCTATTGCGGCAAAGTCGCCGTCACCTTGATAGGTGAATACAAGTTTGTCGGGTTGCAGACGCTTCACGGCAGTGGCCATTGCCGGAGCGCGGCCGTGTGCGGCCTCAAGCCAGTCGATGTCGATATAGTTGTAGGCAAACACAGCGCACCCCACGGGTGCGATGCCTATTGTCTTGTCCTCAATCCCCATGTCCTCGATTATTTCGGCCACGAGCTTGTGCACCACGCCGTGGCTGCAACCAGGGCAATAGTGCATGTGGTTATCGTTGAGCAGAGCCGGTTTTTTGTAGACCCGGTTCTCTGGTTTGATTATTTCGTTTAAATCCATAGCCATGATAGATTACTTGTTGTTAATGAGCTTGTTTTTAAGAGCATCAAGCACCTCGTCGGGAGTGGGCACATTACCACCCAAACGTCCGTAATGCTCTACCGGAACACTGCAGTTCACTGCCAGTTTCACGTCTTCAATCATCTGGCCTGCATCGAGCTCAACGCTCAATATGCCTTTCACGCCCTGTGCGGCTTTACGGATGTCTCCGGCAGGGAAAGGCCAAAGGGTGATGGGCCTTGCAAGTCCCACCTTGATGCCTTGGGCACGGGCAAGCTCCATTGTCTTGAGGCTGATGCGCGCCTGGCTACCGAAAGCCACAATCAGGTAGTCGCAGTCATCGGTATCAATGAGTTCGCACCGCTGCTCATTCTTCTCGATTTCGCGATAAGTGGCTTGGAAACGCAGGTTGTTGGCTTCCATCACGTCGTCATCAAGCTCAAGCGACGTGATGATGTTCTTTGGGCGACCGTCTTTGCGACCGTTGACTGCCCATGGGCATTGGCGGCGTATCTCATCTTCGGTGCGGCGAGGGCGTTGCTCGGGGAGCACCACTTTCTCCATCATTTGGCCAATGACACCGTCAGCAAGGATAATCGACACACAACGGTATTTGAATGCCAAGTCCCATCCAAGAGCTACAAAGTCGGCCATTTCTTGAACCGACGACGGAGCGAGCACTATTGCGTGATAATCGCCATGGCCACCACCCTTGCAAGCCTGAAAGTAGTCGGCTTGTGACGGGTGGATGGTGCCCAAGCCTGGGCCGCCACGCATCACGTTG
>CAVIEK010000038.1:7555-17240 GCA_963641805.1 Bacteroides fragilis | reverse complement strand
TAACCAAGGCAGGGACCTCGCTGGCTGCCATGTAGCTCATTCCCTCTTGCATGAGGCTGAAGCCCGGGCTTGAGGTAGAAGTGAAGACAGCCTTGCCGCAAGCGGCTCCGGCGTAAACCATATTGATTGCAGCAACCTCGCTTTCGGCTTGCACCACCACCATGCCTGTGGTGTCCCAGGGTTGCTGCTGCTCGAGGGTCTCGAGCACCTCGCTCTGCGGTGTTATGGGGTAACCGAAGTAGCCATCGGCCCCATAGCGTATGGCTGCCATGGCCAGTGCCTCGTTGCCCTTCATCAATGTTACTTTATCGTTCATGTTTAATGAATTATGAGCTGATTTAAAACTAATAGAAATTAATTGTTTTTTTACGATTACCATTCAGGCCGACGCCTGAATGCATGTCCCGGAGTCACAATGAGCGGGGCTGAAGCCAATCATTTGCTGGCCACGCGATACACTTCGATGCAGGCATCGGGGCATACCAACGCACAACTCTGACAACCGATGCACTTGTCGGCCGCCGCCATGTGGGCAAAGTGATACCCGCGATTGTTGACCTCTTTCTTTTGAAGGGCAAGCACACCGCACGGGCATGCCACCACGCAAAGGTTACACCCCTTGCATCGCTCTTCGTTGACAACTACTGCTCCTTGAAATTTCATTATTACGTATTATTATGTGTTTCTGCCGCAAATATAAATAATAATTGAAAACCATGTTTCGCCAAGGTATTTTTTTTCATAAGATTAACCTTTGGCACACAATGCGCTTGCTTGTGAACCGCGACTGCACGTTACCAGCGATTTTGCGCAAAAAAAATGACTTAAACGCTACTATCCGCCATCATCAGAAGCCAGAGGTTTGCCGGCAGGAGTGACCGAGCGCCAGAACATCAGTCGAACACGTAGTTCAAGAACTGATGCAGCGGTTGCAGACGCTTGAGGTCGGCAGCGACACGCTCCACCCAGTCATCGCATTCGAAATACTGCGGTTGCAGTTCTGCCACCACCAAGTATTCCTTCATCTTAAGAAAACGCGCCAACGGATGGTCTTTGGGGTAGTCTCGCGGCACATTTTTCAGCGACTCACTCTGCCACTGGTAGAATCCGGCAAGCGATGGCGCTTCTGCAATATGCAAGAACTCTTCAGGCTCTGCATCAATGAGGGCTCTGATGCGGCCAAGCGTCTCACGGTCGGGGCACCAAATGCCGCCTCCAATCATAAGACGACCAGGCTGAAAATGAATGTAGTCGCAAGATTTCACGGCATGACGTCCCTTGCCGCTTACCACGGCCGAAAAATAGTTTTTATAGGGAGCCTTGTTTTTGGAAAACCTGACATCGCGATAAATGCGGTATACCGACTGGTCTACCGTGAGCCCGCGGGTTTCGGGGTCGAAAGTCTCAATCATCGAGATGAGGCGTTGCACATCGGCCTCCCATGGTTGTCTGAGGGCGTCGTAACGGTCTTTGTTGGCCTTGAACCAAATTCGGTCGTTATTGGCCTCAAGCTCATGCAAGAAAGCTATGATGCTGTTGATATTGCTTTGTGATTTCATATTGGCAAAGTTAATAAAAAAATCCATGCTCTTATCAGCCTTTTGACGCCGTAACACGTGTTGGGGCAGCCCATGCTGGAGCAAAACGGAAATTGCACGGGTTTCGGGATTTGTGTTCCTTTAAGCGGGAAAATACCAACAAAACTTTTGCGGTTTCCAAAGTTTTATGGTAGTTTTGCAATGCTTTCCAGCATAGAATGCCACGCGACAAGCCAAGTAACTGATTTGCAACATAAAACGCATACCACACAGATATGGGCACAGGCATGAGCGTCACATATCGGTACAGATTGGGGAATGCAAGGCAACACAAATACTTATTGTAGCTGAAGTAAACCATGGCGGGCCCATAGGATGTGCCTCGTGACGAGAGGCCACAACAGCAGGCTTACTAATACACTTATGGCATAAACGGAACCAGAAGGCGCAATGCGTCCTCACGATAAAGAGAACAAAGATGAAGTCAAAGGAGCACATACTCAACGAAACGTTCGCGCTAATGAGAAAGGTGGGAATCCAGTCGATGACGATGGACATGGTGGCCTCCAACTGCGGCATGTCTAAACGCACCATCTATGAGCTATTCGGCAACAAGGCCGAGCTGGTGTCAGAAACAATAGCGATGATACACAACCAAATCGGGGCACAGATGCAGCAGATATTCGACAAATCGGGCAACTGCTTCGAGGCCCTGATGCGCACATTCATTCTTATCCACAACAGCATCGAGAACACGCCTGCCGTGCTCCAGCACGACATCAGACGGCTGTATCCCAACACCGAAAAGCAATGCCGGGCCCAGAACAGCAAGTATGTAGCAGGATTGGCCAAAGTGCTGGCAGAAGCCCAAAATGAGGGACTTGTGCTGGCAGAAGTGAACGTAGACACATCGGCATTCGTGATGGTGCAGAGCATGCATTCCATGCACGACATGACCTGGGAACAAGACGGTCCTCTGAGCCAAATACACGTGTTCGACATGGCCTATGTGACGCTACTGCGCGGCATATCCACCATCAAAGGAATCGAGTATATCGATGAGTTTATGGCCACAAAGGCAGAAAATCAATTAAATACATACAAAAACAAGCAATGATTAAGAACCACTACAAACGTTTGTGGGCCATGGTAGTCCTTGCGGTGGCAGCCACCGGAGCTGCTCCCGATGCAAGCGCCGCCCTCAAGCTGACACTCGACGAGTGCCTGGGCATTGCGCTCAGCGAGAACCCCACAGTGAAAGTGGCCGACATGGAGATCACCCGTGTGGACTACTCGAAAAAAGAAACGCGCGCTAAACTGTTGCCAGAAATCACATTTAGCGGCCAATATTCACGCACACTCGCCAAGCAGACGATGTATATGGACACCGAAGCTGGCACCGCGGCATTCAAAGTGGGACGCGACAACTCCTACACCACCGGCTTCAACGCCACAATCCCCATCGTGATACCCACATTGTGGAAAACTCTGAAGTTGACCGACAACCAGCTGCTGCAGAACATGGAGGCAGCACGGTCGTCGCGGCTCTCACTGGTGAATCAGGTGAAAAACGCATACTATGCCCTACTGCTGGCCCAAGACTCGAAAAAAGTGATTGAGGAAAACCACTCGACCGCCAAATTAAATGCTGACATCTACCAGAAACAATATGAGCTGGGCACAGCGTCGGAATACGACGCTCTGCGCGCAAGTGTGGCAGTAACCAACCTCGAGCCGTCGATTCTCGAGGCCGAGAACTCGATAAAGCAACTCACCCTGCAGCTGAAAGTGCTGATGGGAATGGACGTGAGCGTCGACATAGAGCCTGCTGAAAGCCTCAACGACTACCGCGGCACCATGTATGCCAAAGCACTTGACGTGGACACATCGCTTGTGGACAACACCAACCTGAAGACCCTTGACCTCAAGACCGACTACCTGCAAAAGGCGCTCGACGTGCAAAAGATGAGCTGGTATCCCACATTGAGCGCGTCGGCCAACTACATGTGGAATTCTACGAGCAACGGCAGCCCCTTCAAAAACTTCCAGTGGTCGGGCTACTCTACAGTGGGACTGACACTGGCATGGACACTGTTCAACGGCGGACAGCGCTACTACAAGCAGCGTCAGGCCGAAGTGTCGCTGCGCGAGATGAAGTGGCAGCGCGACAACCTCACCCGCTCGCTCAAGACCCAAGTGCAAACCCAAATCGACAACCTGCACAAGTGCATCAAGCAGATTGAGAGCAACGAAGGCGGCGTGAGACAAGCCGAGAAAGCCAACGACATCATGCAACGCAGCTTCAAGATAGGTTCAGGCACATTCATCCAGTTGCGCGACACCGAAGACGCACTGATGAACGCACGCCTCACCTACTACCAGGCAATCTACGGATTCCTGGTGGCACAAAGTGACCTCGAGCTGGTGCTGGGCAACGCCCCGATATCGGGGTACACCACAAGCGGCGACACTCCAATCACAAAATAAACTTCCGAACACACTAACACACAGATATGAACAAGATAACATTGACACTGACAGGCGCGGCTGCCGCCTTGCTGATGGCGACTGCATGCACCGGCAAAACAGATGACAAGCAGCAAACCAAAACCGACGACACCCCAGTGGTGAAAGTGCAAACGGTGTATGAAGAAAACGTGCCTCAGACGAGCGAATACAGTGCTACCGTAGAACCGTTCAAGAGCAACAACATATCGTCGTCGAGCGGCAACCGCATCAAGCGCATCCTGGTGGATGTGGGCTCGAAGGTGAGTGCAGGACAAGCCGTTGTGATACTCGACGATGTGAGCATCGACCAGCAAAAGATACAGATGGCAAACCAGATGCGCGACCTCAAGCGCGCACAAGAGCTGGTGAAGATAGGCGGCGGTACCCAGCAAGCGGTTGACCAGCTGAAAGCCCAATATGACGCCAACGCCCGAGCCCTGCGCAACATGCAAGAGAACACCGTTCTCACCAGCCCGGTGAGCGGCATGGTCACCGCCAAGAATTTCAACAACGGCGACCTTCCGCAAGGAGCAATCCTCGTGGTTGAGCAAATACAGCCCGTGAAAGTGGTGGTCAACGTAGTAGAGACCGAGTTCCCGAAAGTGAAAGTTGGAATGCCTGTGAGCGTGAAATTAGACGTTTATGGCGAAGAGACCTTCAACGGCAAAGTGTACCTGATACACCCGTCGGTCGATCCTACCACCCGCACATTCCAAGTAGAGGTCACCATTCCCAATGCCGATCTGCGCGTGCGCTCAGGCATGTTTGCCCGCGTCACCTTCAACTACGGCAGCAGCAAGAGTGTGGTTGTGCCCGACCAAGCCGTGCAGAAGCAGGTGGGCTCGGCCGTGCGCTACGTGTATGTGCTCAACGCCAACGGCACCGTCACATTCCAGGCGGTGGAGCTCGGCCGCAGGCTTAAAGACCGCTACGAGGTGACCGGCGGACTCAACAACAACACCCAGGTGGTAGTGAGCGGACAGTCGCGCCTTACCGACGGGGCCAAGGTCAAGGTTGAGAAATGACATGCCACTTGACACCACATGACAAAAAAGATAAAATAATAACATACGCTAAACAACAACCATAACTATGAGTTTATATTCAAGTGCGGTTAAACGCCCGGTAACCACCATATTGGTGTTTGTGGCAGTGTGCATCATAGGCCTGTTCTCGCTGAAGAAGCTGCCTATCGACCTGTACCCCGACATCGACACTAACACAATCATGGTGATGACGACCTATCAGGGCGCCAGCGCACAAGACATAGAGCAAAACCTGACACGCACGCTCGAGAACACCCTCAACTCGGTGCAGCACCTGAAGCACATCACGAGCAAGTCACGCGAGAATATCTCGATAATCACCCTTGAATTTGAGTATGGCTATGACATCGACGTGCTGACCAACGATGTGCGCGACAAGCTCGACATGGTGTCGAGCTATCTGCCCGATGATGCCGAGACGCCAATCATCTTCAAGTTCAGCAGCGATATGATTCCCATTGTGCTCCTGTCGGCCCAAGCCGACCAGAGCATGCCGGGCCTCTATAAGATACTCGACGACAATGTGGCCAACCCGCTCGCGCGCGTTGACGGTGTGGGCTCAGTGTCGATCTCAGGTGCCCCCAAGCGCGAGATTCACGTGTATCTCGATCCCATCAAGATGGAGGCCTATAACCTCACAGCCGAGAGCATAGCCACACTCATCGGAGCCGAGAACCGCAACATTCCCGGCGGAACGTTCGACGTGGGCACAGAGACCTACTCGCTTCGTGTGCAAGGCGAATTCAAGGACGCCCAAGAGATGGCCAACATTGTGGTAGGCGTGAGCAACGGCGGCGTGGTACATCTGCGCGACGTGGCCCGCATCGACGACTCGCTCGAAGAGCGTGCCCAAGAGACCTACAACAACGGCAAGCAAGGAGCAATGATTATCGTACAGAAGCAGTCGGGAGCCAACTCGGTGAACATCTCAAACAAGGTGAGAGAGCAACTGCCAGTGATACAGAAAGGGCTTCCGAGCGACGTGAAGCTCGACTACATCGTCGACACGAGCGACAACATACGCAACACTATCGACTCACTTGTCGAGACTGTGCTCTACGCCTTGCTCTTTGTGGTGATTGTGGTGTTCTTCTTCCTCGGCCGTTGGCGTGCCACACTCATCATTGTCATCACCATCCCGATTTCGCTTATCGCATCGTTCATCTACCTCTATGCCACGGGCAACACGCTCAATATCGTGTCGCTGTCGGCACTGTCGATATCGATTGGTATGGTGGTCGACGATGCCATTGTGGTGCTTGAGAACGTGACCACTCACATCGAGCGAGGCAGCGCCCCCAAGCAAGCGGCAATTCACGGGACCAACGAGGTGGCAGTGTCGGTCATCGCCTCTACCCTCACACTGATTGCAGTGTTCTTCCCGCTCACACTCGTCACAGGCATGACCGGTGTGCTGTTCCGCCAACTGGGATGGATGGTGACCATCATGATGATAATATCGACGGCGAGCGCCCTGTCGCTCACACCGATGCTTTGCAGCAAGATGCTTCGTCTCAACCTCAACCCCAGCAAAATGTTCAAGAAACTCTACGGCCCCATCGAGAAGGTACTCGACCGGATCGACAACGGCTATGCCTGGCTACTTGACCACGCAGTCACCCACAGATGGATAACCACCGGTGTGGCTCTCGGCATATTCTTGGCATCAATGCTGCTGATGAAGTTCATTGGCAGCGAGTTCTTCCCCACAAGCGACAACAGCCGCCTCGGTGTGTCGCTTGAGCTGCCCATTGGCACCCGTGTGGAGATTGCCCGCGACGTGTGCGACCGCATCTACAAAGAATGGGTAAAGAAGTATCCCGAAATCAAGGTGCTCAACTACACCGTGGGCCAAGCCAGCAGCGACAACACATTCGCATCGATGCAAGACAACGGCTCACACATCATGTCGATGAACATCACGCTCGTGGACCCGGCCGACCGCAAGCGGTCGATCACCGAAATTGCGGCACTCATGCGACAAGACCTCACCCACTACCCCGAGCTCAAGAAAAGTCTTGTGAACGTGGGCGGCTCACGAGGCAGTAGCATGAGCGGCCAGTCGACACTCGAATACGAGATCTACGGCTACGACTTCACCGAGACCGACAGCGTGGCACAGCGTGTGAAACGCGCTTTGCAGAGCGTGAAAGGAACGGCCGACATAAACATCAGCCGAAGCGACTACCAGCCTGAATACCAAGTGGACTTCGACCGCGAGAAGCTGGCCATCTACGGCCTCAACCTGAGCACGGCCGCCAGTGCCCTGCGAACACGCATCAACGGATCCACGGCAAGCTACTTCAGGGAAGACGGCGACGAATATGACATCAAGGTGATGAACTCGCCCGAGAGCCGCCAAAGCGTGGAAGATATCGAGAACATCATGCTCTACAACTCGCTAGGCAAGGGTGTGCGCCTGAAGGAAGTGGGCACTGTTGTGCAACGCTTCAACCCGCCCACGATTGAGCGCAAAGACCGCGAGCGCGTGATCACCGTGTCGACTGTGGTGCAGAACCGCCCCATGAGCGAGATTGTGGCCGACATGCAGCCGCTGCTCGACAAGATGGATATTCCCCAGGGTATAAGCGTGAACTTGAGTGGATCGTATGAAGACCAGCAAGACTCGTTCGGCGACTTAGGCACACTGGCTCTGCTCATTTTGATTCTGGTGTATATTGTGATGGCATCGCAGTTCGAGTCGTTCACATATCCGGGCATTATCATGACCTCGATCATGTTTGCATTCTCGGGCGTCGTGCTCATTCTGTGGCTCACCGGCACCAACCTCAACATCATGAGCATGATTGGCTCTATCATGCTCATCGGCATCGTGGTGAAGAACGGCATTGTGCTCATCGACTACATATCGCTCAACCGCGAGCGCGGCATGAGCGTGCGCCGCGCGGTGATCGACGGCGGACACTCGCGTCTGCGCCCTGTGGTGATGACATCGCTCACCACCATCCTGGGCATGGTACCTATGGCAATAGGCTCAGGTGAAGGATCAGAGATGTGGCGTCCCATGGGTATAGCCGTGATAGGCGGACTCACATTCTCGACCGTACTCACACTGCTCTTTGTGCCCACCGTGTACACAATCTTTGCCTACAACGGCATGCGCCGCACTCGCCGCAAAAAAGCCAAGGCAAAGCTCAAAAGCGACAAACAACACTCACAAAGCAACCAATAAGTGAACTCATTATGAAAGCTATATTCATTGCATTCGACCAGGCATATTACGACACAATAACCGAGCTGCTGCTACGCTGCGGTTGCCGCGGATTCACGGCATGGGAGCAGGTGATGGGCCGCGGCTCGGTGAGCGGCGATCCACACTACGGCTCACATGCGTGGCCATCGCTGGCATCGTCGATCATGACCATTGTTGACGACAACCGCGTGGATACGGTGCTCGACAAGCTTCATCAACTCGATGTGGCCACCCCTAAATTGGGGCTGAGGGCATTCGTGCTCAACGTGGAGAAAACCATCTGACCCTTCCCCGCCGCAATCTGACGGCAGGAAGAAGCCTACGAACACAGCGAGAGACGACGAACCACACCAGATTCGTTCCCTCTCACTGTGTTTTTTGTGCGCCAAAGACGCGCTGGACTTAATAATGGAATGATTTGTAACCTATACGTTATTGACGCATGGGCATATAACAAGGCTCCGAACTAAAGCGGAGCCTTGTTGCCTTATTTCGTTGTCATGCAATGCCTGACAACGATTGATGTTGCACATCAGTCTCACATACGGCGGATCAGAAACCACTCATGCGGAGGCCTGAGAGCGGTATTGGTTGGGAGTCATGCCCACGTGGGCTTTGAAAAAACGTGTGAAGTGCTGCGGATAGTTGAAGCCCAAGCCATAAGCCACCTCGCTGATGCTCTTTGATGTGTCGAAGACGCGCTCCTTGGCAAGACTCACCACATGGCTCTGAATGAAGTCGAGTGCCGACCGACCGGTTTCCTTCTTCACCAAGTCGCCAAAGTAGTTGGCCGACAGATTGAGCTTGCTTGCGCACTGCGCCACAGTGAGCATTCCGTTAAGCTCAGGATTACCGTTGCGGTAATAGTCAAATACCAGATGCTCAAAGCGTGTGATGATATCGGCATTGGCCTTCTCGCGGGTAATGAACTGGCGGTCATAGAAGCGCACACAGTAATTGAGGAGCAACTCTATGTTGCTCACAATCAGTTGCCGGCTATGCTTGTCGATGGCGTGGCTGAGCTCTTGTGACACGTTTGACAGGCACTCTATCACTACACCACGCTCTTGCTGCGACATGTGCAGTGCCTCGTGCACGTCGTAGGAGAAGAACGAATAGTCGTGGATGTTGCGCCCGAGCGACGTTCCGCGCAGCAAGTCGGGGTGAAACGCGAGTCCATAGCCTTTGGGCGGAGCCGCATCGGGGATGATTATCACGTCAAGCACCTGCCCAGGCGCGAGAAACACGAGAGTCCCTTCTTGAAAATCATACTTGTTGCGGCCATAAAGGATGTCGGCACACTTCGTGTCCTTAAGCATCACCAAGTAGAAGTCATAAGACTTTTTGCCTGCAACCGACGGCCCCTTGAACTTGCTGAA
>CAVIEK010000038.1:0-7545 GCA_963641805.1 Bacteroides fragilis | reverse complement strand
CTGAAATCAACCACCGAGACGAGCGGATTGAGAGTCTCGGCATCGAAATCGGCGTTGTACTCACTAATCGTAGAGATTCGTTTGATTTCGTCTTTAGCCATTGCACATTGAGTGTTTTAGTTTCACTGTTATTTTTTGCAAATATAATGGTAAATGCGCATCAGCCAATTAATGATAACACATTTTTAGTTACCATTTTTCATTATTGCAGCCATTTTCATACCAAATAGGCGACAAAAAAGCCGTATATTTGTCTTATCATGTGACAACAGTATGAAACGACATGCTTGGCATGTTTTTTGTATGATTAAACCTTAGCATTGACAGGCTGTCATATAATTGGCAGGCTATGTGTGTGCCCACTGCCTATCAGCGCCAAGCATAAAGTCCCAAAAGATTAAAAGAATTAACTAACGAGCATCAACCATGGTTTACAAACTCAAATCGCTACTCTACAGGGCCATCAACGGCATCGGAGGAAAGCCCCAAGCTATCACCCTTGAGGATTTCCTGCACAGTCATGGTTGCACCCTTAGCCATGTCGACGACAAAAACGACAGATACTACTTCAAGTATCAGGGCGGTAACTTCATTGCCACCGTCGGCATGGACAACAGCGACAACCCGCTTATATCAATCATATACCCGGCCTTCGCCAGCGTCCCGTCGAAATACGTGAATCACATGCGTGCCCTGTGTAACCATTACAATGCGGCCACTTACCTACACAAGGTGATTTACAGGTATGATGAGGAAAGCGACGAGTATAACGTCGACATATCCTACACGTTGGCTGAAGCCAATGACGAAACCATTGCCGGAAGCATGGACTTTTGCTTCACGATTCAAAAGTCGTTTACCGACGAGCTGAAAGATTATATCAATAAGGCTTCTGACGACATCGATCCCGAGGACGATGACAAGCACAAGAGCCACGAGGTGTGGCTCGCACAAGAATTGGCGACACACAAAATCGAAGATTCGAGACTGGGCTTCAAGCCAGGCGACGAAAAGCCGATTACGCTGGGGAAAGTGCTCGACGCGCTCCTCGACGGCAGCCGTTGGCTGGCCGAGAGCATGACCGTGGTGGCACAAGGGGAAGCCAAGACGGTTGACAGCCATTCAGATGTCATGAGCCAAGACCTTGCAGAGCCATTGCTGAAAACCGACCCCGAGACAGGAGAGACGACATGGGCTACCGATACGGCAGTGTATGTGGTAACCATGAACGACTTGCTAAACGACATCAACCGCCGTAAAGTGGCCACTGTGACCGTGAGAAGCGCTGGCCGGGCTGGAGGAACTTTCTACTATACGGTGACAGCCAGCATTGCACAAGAACCCATAAGCCGCGAACATCCAGTAGAGGCCGTGAAACTGACAGAAGAGCCAAAGACAATCAGCCTAACCGCCTCACACGACACCAGCGACGACGCTTTGAAACGCAGGCAAGAATTCGATTATATGTGGAAAGACTCCCTCGATAAGGTTGCCGCAGGGAACACCAATGAGTTGAGTGAAGACCAAAA
This sequence comes from Bacteroides fragilis, assembly GCA_963641805.1. GTDB lineage: Bacteria > Bacteroidota > Bacteroidia > Bacteroidales > Muribaculaceae > Sodaliphilus. The sequence goes on along the minus strand of CAVIEK010000038.1, from coordinate 6,016 downwards.
GGTGATTTACCAGGTTACCGACGTCGACATTGCCTACTGCTGCTATTGGGCCCATAAAAAGATACGCGCACACTGCTATCTCGACGCGGTGGAACTGCTTGAACCCGCTTTCGCCAAACTGAGACAGAAATGGGGGCAATTCAACGACAAAGCATCGGCTATATACTACCAAATCAGTCACTTCCTGGGATTTTGCTATGCACAAATAGGACTCAATGAGAAGGCCTACTATTATCTGAGCATCGCCCATCACGCCAACGTGATGGGCTACACAATGGTGCTTGTGGAGCTACTGCAACGCATGAATGACCCACGTGCGGTGTCGATAGCCGATGATGTGCTTGAAAGCATGGGCGTGAAAGCCGAAACCGACGAGGGCGACTTGCTCGACGACAACGAGTCGGCCAAAAAATTTGCAAGCTCACTTCGCTGGAACCGGGCCTTGACGCTATTAAAGCTCGGATACACCAATTCGGCAAAGGCAACATTTGAAGTGCTGCTAAACTCACCGAGATATCACGACGAGGCCATAGGCAAGCTCGCCGAGATAGAGCAGATGAAAATATGCGGCAGCATTGCCCAAGACACAGGCAAGAGCAATGCCAGCCCCCAAGCCAATTAAGGGCACAGGCGACATACATGGCCCAATGATTGAAGTTTGAATCAGCAACCATAACAACATATATATAACTATGAGTCAACAACTAAATCGCAAAAACGACGAGCGGACTTCGCTCAACAAATACATTGAGAATGCGATAAAGGCCAACTGGAATGAGCTGGCACTCACCGACTTCAACGGCAACTCCTTTAAGTATAGCGACATAGCCCGCAAAATAGAGAAACTGCACATACTGTTTCAAGAGGCAGGCATCGTGCGCGGCGACAAGATTGCCCTTTGCGGCAAGAACTGCGCCCAGTGGGCTGTGGCATTCCTGGCGTCGGTAACCTATGGAGCAGTACCGGTGCCGTTGCTCCACGAATTCAAGGCCGACAACCTTCATTTTCTGGTGAGCCACAGCGATGCCAAACTGCTTTTTGTGGACCAAGCCATTTGGGAAAACCTCGACGCATCGGTGATGGACAAACTCACCGGTGTGCTCAACATCGGCGACTACAGCCTGCTGCTGTCGCGAAGCGACAAGTTGGCCGACGCCAGGCACCACCTCAACGAGCTGTTTGGCAAACGCTACCCCGAGCGGTTCACGGCAGCCCAAGTCAGCTATTTTGAGCCCAAGCCCGACGATATGGCCTTGATCAACTACACGTCTGGCTCGATGGGCTTTTCTAAAGGAGTGATGGTACCCTACCGCGCCATTGAGTCGAACTTGAGGTTCGCGCTTGAAAACATACCGTTTTTCAACCGCACCGATGCGATGATATCCATGCTGCCGCTCGCTCACATGTTTGGCCTTGTAATAGAGATGCTACACCCCTTCGTGAGAGGTTGCCACGTCTATTTCCTCACCCGCGTGCCATCGCCCAAAGTGATACTCGACGCTTTCGAGCAAGTGAGACCCAAGCTCATTATCACCGTGCCGCTAGTAATCGAGAAAATAATAAAGAAGCGTGTGTTCCCTGTGCTCGAGAAACCGCTCATGCGTCTGCTGCTGCATATGCCCATTGTGGACAACAAGCTGCTTGAGACAGTAAAGAACAAGCTGTATGCCTCATTCGGGGGCAATCTGTGCGAACTCATTGTGGGCGGAGCAGCATTCAACCGCGAAGTGTCGCAATTCCTGCACCGCATCCACTTCCCGGTGACAGAGGGATACGGTATGACCGAGTGCGCGCCGCTCATCAGCTATGTGCGCTGGGAAGACAGCCGCATAGGCTCGTGCGGACGTGTGGTAGACCGCATGGAGGTGCGCATCGACTCAGCCGATCCGCAGAACGTGCCCGGAGAGTTGTGGGTGCGCGGCGACAACGTGATGCTCGGCTACTATAAAAACGAGAAAGCCACCGCCGAAATAATGCGTGACGGATGGATGAACACAGGCGATTTGGCAACCATTGACGCCGACGGGTTCATCTATCTGCGCGGACGCAGCAAGAACATGATTCTCGGTCCGTCGGGACAGAACATATATCCGGAGGAAATTGAGCAGCAGATCAACAATCTGCCATATGTCAACGAAAGTCTGGTTGTGGATGAGAACAACAAGCTGATTGCGCTCGTGTATCCCGACTTTGAGAGCGCAACCGCAGCAGGCATAGAGCCCGGATCCCTAGAGGCCACGGTTGAGCAGGCAGTGAAAGAGCTCAACAAAGACCTGCCGGGGTATTCACAGATTGCATCGGTGAAAATATACCACGAGGAATTCGAAAAGACACCCAAACGCTCAATCAAGCGTTACCTATACCAGCACTGATACCTCGGCAGCACACTGGCTACAATGGGACGGAATCATGGGTTATGCACACGATTCCGTCCCATTGTCGGTTTTGTGCGTGACAGGTTATTTACCGAAATAACGCTTATGAAGGATGGAATATGACGGCGTGACCTTCACCGCACGGTGCCAAGAGTTGATGCTGTCACAGAGAACACGGTCGGTGATACGCAGCACCCAAGGCTGGAACTGCTGCATGCTCACTGGTACCGACGCATCGATTTGCTTGATTTTCCGCGCCATCTCGCATGCTATTGTGCGGTTAACCACTGCATACCGCACCTCGCCCGATGCCACCATCATCACAAGCTGCTCTGGACCGTAGTCACGGTCGGCCTCCACATGGATAGTGTCGCCTATCTCGCGTCCGAGGCTCGAAATACGCTCTGCCATTGGCGAATTGGCCACAATGTGCACTGTGTCACCGGCGAGATCGAGCTGCGACCGCACGGCCAGGCTGCCGTTGCTGCCGCGCCTCTGCACAAGCACCTGACTGTCGGTGAAAATAGGATCGGTGAATAAATATTTCGCTTTATTGGAGCGCATGAGCGGATATTGCGCAACAAGCACATCGCAAGTGCCGGCATCAAGCATGCGCATGCCTGCGGTAAGCGACACTATGGAATGGAACTTCACGGGCCTATGGGCATGTGCCGAAATCAGGCGCATCAGGTCGTAGCAGTATCCACCGAGCGTGTCGGCATAGGTGTAATACGTGACAGGCGAGTACTCGATAGCCACATCGATGGTGTCACCGCCACTCGCACGAGCCCCTGCGGTGGCCACTGCCACCGGTTTACCGCTGCAATGGCGCATTGCCGCCATGAGGCACACTGCCGCCACAAGCAGCACTGCATAGAGCCATAACTGGCCCTTTTTGAGTTGATTGGCCGATTTTATCATTTGAGCGTCTTTTTTCGTGAATAGGTGGCACACCACCCGGAAATGGGGCAATTGAGGCAATCGGGCTTAAGCGCCTTGCACACATAGCGGCCATGAAGCAGAAGCCAGTGATGGGCGGCATAGCGAAGATGGGGAGGTATGTGACGTGTGAGCTTATTCTCCACCTCAAGGGGAGTCTTGCCCACGGCAAGCCCCGTGCGGTTGGCCACACGGAACACGTGAGTGTCGACCGCTATCGTTGCCTGACCAAACACTGTGCCAAGCACCACATTAGCCGTCTTGCGCCCCACTCCGGGCAAAACGGTGAGGCTCTCCATGGTGTCGGGCACCTTGCCATCATACACATCGACGAGCATAGCTGCCATTGCCTGCAGGTGGCGCGCCTTGCTGTTGGGATAAGACACGCTGCCCACATAGCGCAACAAGTCGGCAACAGTGGCAGAAGCCATCGCTTCGGGTGTGGGATAGGCTGCAAACAATGCAGGAGTGACCTTATTGACCCGTGCGTCGGTGCATTGTGCCGACAGCATCACAGCCACAAGCAGCTGAAATGGGTTACCATAATGGAGTTCGGTGGTGGGATTGGGCATTGCCTCTATGAAGTAGGCCAAAATGCCGTCGTAACGTTGCTTGATGGTCATATGATTGTGATTTTGCCCACACTTAAATGGGCATGAGCCCTACTTGTAAACGCACTTGGTGCCAAGTGGCGGGCGGAATGATTTGCCGCCTTTCACTCAGCACCGATAGCTTGATATATCTTTATGTGTCACCAACAAACTGGCCATATGGCCGCCCGTCGATGAGTCTGTTCAAATCTTCCAAAGCCACAACCGTCGGGAGGGATGCGGTGGCCGGGTTACTTAAACTCGTTGAGGAACCGCACGTCGTTTTCTGAGAACATGCGCAGGTCTTTCACCATATACTTGAGGTTGGTGATGCGCTCAATGCCCATACCGAGGGCAAAGCCGGAATATTTGGTACTGTCGATGCCGTTGGCTTCAAGCACATTTGGGTCAACCATACCGCAGCCCAGAATCTCGACCCAACCGGTGTGCTTGCAGAATCCGCATCCCTTGCCGCCACAAAGGTGACACGAGATGTCCATCTCGGCACTTGGCTCGGTGAAGGGGAAATATGACGGGCGCAGACGTATTTTGGTGTCGGGGCCGAACATTTCTTTTGCAAAGTAAAGCAACACTTGCTTGAGGTCGGCGAAGGTAACCTTTTTGTCGACGTAAAGGGCTTCAACCTGGTGAAAGAAACAGTGTGCACGAGCCGATATGGCCTCGTTGCGATACACACGTCCCGGACAAATCACGCGGATGGGGGGCTGAGTGGTCTCCATAACGCGCGACTGGTCGTTGCTGGTGTGTGAGCGGAGCAGGATGTTCTTTGCCACATCGTTGGGATTACGCTCAATGAAGAAAGTGTCTTGCATGTCACGTGCCGGGTGGTCGGCGGCAAAGTTCAGCGACGAGAACACGTGCCAGTCGTCCTCAATCTCAGGACCCTCGGCAAGAGTGAATCCCAGGTGCGAGAAAATGTCGATTATCTGCTTGCGCACGAGCGATATGGGATGGCGTGTGCCCAATTCCTGCGGAGTGGCCGGACGCGTTATGTCGATTTTGTTTGCTTCCTTTTGCTTGGCCTTGAACTCGTCTTTGAGCGAGTTGATTTTTTCGGTGGCTATATTCTTGAGCTCATTGAGCTTTTGTCCTATCTCACGCTTCTGCTCAGGTGCCACTGTGCGGAAATCGGCAAAGAGGGCTGTGATTTCGCCCTTCTTGCTCAGATATTTTATTCTCAATGCCTCGAGCTCGGCCTCGTTTTGCGCCTTGAGCTCATTGATTTGCGCCTTGATGGCTTCAATTTTATCAGTCAGCATAATATTTCTTTAACTATTTGACCGCAAAGTTACTAAAAAAGGCCGAATAAACCGAAGTCGCGAGACATTTTTAGCATCGGGCAACACCGTATGCCACTAAAAAGCCACAACGCACCAGGGATTGACTTGCGGTGCGCTGTGGCAGTAATCGGTGGTGTGCCGCAAGCCAAGCTTGAGGCACAGAACGCTTCATGCGTCAGAATCGGTAGCCAAATGCTATTTGGATGTTGGCGTTCTTGGCTTTGCCGTTCTCAAACACGTTTGTCATGCCCATTGTGTAGCGTGCCTGCAGGAAAGCGTTGGATGTGATATTGTAAGTACCACCAAGTCCAAGGGCAAAATCAACGGTCTTGGTCTGCTTGCTGAAGTCAACGGCCTTGTCGACACCCTCAACACTGCACTTGCTATACACGTTGATGCCAAGTTGCGGACCGAAATCGACACTGAAGTCGGGAGCGACGTAGTATTTGAACATCACTGGGATGTTGATGTAGTTGGTGTTGTAGGTAACGTTCTTGTCGAGATTTCCCAAGTCAAGCCCCAACAAGTCTTTACCCGCCTTGAACTTGCCGCCCTGAGAGGCGAACACCACCTCGGGAGCAACAGCAAAATTGGTACCGGCAAAACGGTATTCCATAAACACGCCAGCCTGGTAAGCAGGTTTCATTCCATGTGGCACATTCTCGCCCCAAAAGTTGGTCATGTCGAAACCGGCCTTTACACCGAAAGTGGGATTTGCAGCAAATGCCGCACTTGCGCTCATGATGGCACCGAGTGCCAGTAAAAAGATCTTTTTCATTTTTAAAACTCTTGTTTTATAAACTAAATATAT
>CAVIEK010000037.1:0-19914 GCA_963641805.1 Bacteroides fragilis | reverse complement strand
GTTTTAGAGGCTTGTTGTAGCTTTGCAATCGGCTATTGCGGCATGGCAACACACCCCACCGCATCAGAGCCAAAAATCATTAAAAATTTCAAGACACACATATTATATGATACAGACAGTGATCAAACGCGACGGACGCGTCGTGGGCTATAACGAAGAGAAAATCAAGGCCGCCATACGCAAGGCCATGCTACAGACCGAGGCGGGAGAAGACGAAAGCCTGATTCAACGAATCGCCGACCGCATAAGCACACGCGGCCGCAAGCAGATGAGTGTGGAGGAGATTCAGGACCAAGTGGAGCTTGAATTGATGAAGAGCCCACGCAAAGAAGTGGCCCGATGCTATATCCGCTACCGCCAGAAGCGCAGCGTGGCCCGCAAGGCCAAAACACGCGACATGTTTCTTGAAATCATCAATGCCAAGCGCAACGACATCACCCGCGAGAACGCCAACATGAATGCCGACTCGCCTGCCGGCATGATGATGAAGTTTGCCAGCGAGACCACCAAGCCGTTTGTCGACGACTACCTGCTCACCGACGAGGCCCGCGAGGCCGTAGAGGGCAACTACCTGCACATCCACGACAAGGACTACTACCCCACCAAGAGCCTCACGTGTGTGCAACATCCCCTCAACAAGATACTTGAGCGCGGATTTGTGGCCGGGCACGGCGAATCACGTCCGGCAAAGCGCATCGAGACTGCAAGCGTGATTGCCTGCATATCGATGGAGACCGCCCAAAACGAGATGCACGGTGGCCAAGCCATTCCGGCATTTGACTTCTACCTGGCCCCATACGTGCGCACATCATTCATTGAAGAAGTAAAGTATGTGGAGCAACTCACAGGAGAAGATCTCAGCGACCTATACCACAAAGAACTCGACGACTTCGTAACCAAGCCGCTCGACGGGCTCAAAGGACGCGAGCGCAACCTGCAGCACGCAATCAACCGCACCGTGAGCCGCGTGCATCAGGCAATGGAGGCATTCATTCACAACATGAACACCATCCACTCGCGCGGAGGCAACCAGGTAGTATTCAGCTCGATAAACTATGGCACCGACACATCGGCCGAGGGGCGTTGCATCATACGCGAGCTACTGAAATCCACCTATGAAGGCGTGGGCAACGGATCCACAGCCATTTTCCCGATACAGATATGGAAGAAAAAGCGCGGTGTGAGCTACCTGCCAGGCGACCGCAACCACGACCTGTATGAGTTTGCCTGCAAAGTCACGGCACGCCGTTTCTTCCCCAACTTCGTGAATCTCGACGCCACCTTCAACCAAAACGAGAAGTGGCACACCGACGACCCCAAACGCTACGAGTGGGAGATAGCCACAATGGGATGCCGCACCCGAGTGTTTGAGAACCGCTTCGGCGAGAAGACATCGGTGGGGCGCGGCAACCTGTCGTTCTCTACCATCAACATCGTGCGTATCGCAATTGAGTGTATGGACATAACCGATGAGAACGAGCGCGTGGAGGCATTCTTCGGCAAACTCGACAACCTGCTCGAAATCACCGCCCGTCAGCTCAACGACCGCTTCGACTTCCAAAAGACCGCCCTGGCCAAGCAATTCCCGCTGCTGATGTCGATGTTGTGGAACGGCGCCGAAGCGCTGAAGCCAACCGACACCATTGAGAGCGTAATAAACCAAGGCACACTTGGCATAGGATTCATCGGCCTTGCCGAATGCCTCATAGCCCTCACTGGCAAGCATCATGGCGAGAGCGCACATAGCCAGGAGCTGGGACTGCGCATCGTGAGTCACATGCGTGACCGCGCCAACGAATTCAGCGAGCACTATGGCCACAACTTCAGTATCCTTGCCACACCAGCCGAAGGCCTCTCAGGCCGATTCACCAAACGCGACCGCAAAGACTTTGGAGAAATACCCGGGGTTACCGACAAGATTTACTACACCAACTCCAACCACGTGCCGGTTTACTACCACTGCAGTCCCAAGCATAAGGCCGAAATCGAAGGCCCATATCACGACCTCACCCGTGGCGGCCACATCTTCTATGTGGAAATCGACGGTGATGCCACCCACAATCCGCTCGCAATAAGCAACGTGGTCGATCTGATGGACAAATACAACATCGGCTACTGCTCAGTGAACCACAACCGCAACCGTTGCATGGACTGCGGATATGAAGATGCCACCGAAGGTCTTGACACTTGCCCCGAGTGCGGCGGCAAGAACATCGACCGCCTGCAGCGCATCACGGGCTACCTTGTTGGAACCACCGACCGCTGGAATTCCGGTAAACTTGCCGAGCTCAAAGACCGCGTAGTGCACAAATAACCACATTTTCCGACATCGACAAAAATGGCATTTAACCAAGACACACCATCACCCACACTGCAAGTGTTGCGCATCGTGCGCGGCACATCGGTTGACGGCCCCGGGCTACGCACCTCAGTGTATCTGGCAGGATGCACCCACCATTGTCCCGGATGCCACAACCCACAGTCGTGGGACTTCGGAGGAGGCGACACCATGAGCGTAGACACGCTTGTGGCCGACATTGCCGACGATGAAGAAGATGTCACACTCACCGGGGGTGACCCTCTGCAGCACCCTGCCGGCGTGCTAGAGCTGACACGCAAAATCAAGCAGCAGTTACACCGCAACATTTGGTGCTACACAGGCTTCCAATGGGAAGAGCTCGTGGCAAGTGACCGAATCAGGCCCATTCTCGATTACATCGACGTGGTGGTCGACGGTGAGTTCATACAGGCTCAACGCGACATCAAGCTGCGGTTCCGCGGCAGCAGCAACCAGCGTATCATCGACGTGCAGCAATCGCTCGCGGCAGGGCATGCCATTGAGTGGACCGATGCTGCCAGGCCCGCACTTCAACAATAAAACGCAACACAACAACAATCCGCACAAACCATAATGAAAAGTTTCAAGCCACTCAGCAACCGCATCATGCAAGACGGCAAATGCTTTGCCGGGGGCATACTTAAAGTGGACAGCTTCATCAACCACCAAATGGACCCCGATTTGATGAAGGCCATTGGCCACGAGTTCAGCGAGCGGTTCAAAGACTGCGGTGTGAACAAAATAGTAACCATCGAGGCAAGTGGCATTGCGCCAGCCATAATGATGGGTACCGAAATGCACTTACCAGTGGTGTTTGTGAAAAAGAAGAACCCATGCACCATGCGCAACGCGCTGACCAGCAAAGTACACTCATTCACCAAAGACCGTGACTACACAGTGTGCATCAGTGCCGACTACCTGACAAAAGACGACCGCATTGTGATTATCGACGATTTCTTGGCATATGGCAACGCCGCACTTGGCATAATTGACCTTGCCCAACAGGCGGGCGCCACAATAGCGGGATTCGGCATAATAATAGAAAAAGCATTTCAAGATGGCGGCAAACTATTGCGCGACAAAGGTTTCCGCGTGGAGAGTCTGGCCCGCGTGCTGAGTCTCGACAATTGCAAAATAGTGCTCGAATAGCCATGAGCAGCCAAAAGACACTTGTGGTGATAACCGGCCCAACTGGTGTGGGCAAAACCGCAGCAGCCATAGAAGCGGCCAAGCACTTGGGATGCGAGATTATCAATGCCGACTCGCGCCAAGTGTTCCGTGGCCTACCCATAGGCACGGCTGCGCCCACTGCCGCCGAGATGGCCGAAGTGCGTCACCACTTTGTGCAATTCCTTGACCTTGGCGACTACTACAGCGCGTCGGAATTTGAGGCCGATGTGTTGCGGCTGTTGCCCGAACTGTGGCAAAAAAGCGACTTCGCCGTGATGTGCGGAGGGTCGATGATGTATGTGGACGCCGTGTGCCGCGGCATTGATGACATCCCTACAATAACCGACAGCGTGCGAGCGGCTGTAGCTCACGACCTGGCCACAGGCGGGCTGGAAGCCATTCTGTCCGAGTTGGAGACACTCGATCCTGCATATTACGACACCGTCGACCGCCAGAACGTGAAACGCGTGGTACATGCTGTAGAGATTTGCCGACAGGCAGGAGTTCCCTACTCCACACTACGCACAGGCAAAGCCAAAGAGAGACCATTCAATATCATAAAGATTGGTTTGAACATGGAACGGCAACTGCTTTTCGACCGCATAAACCGCCGCGTCGACACCATGGTAGAGGCGGGACTTGAAGACGAGGCACGCTCGGTGTTTCACCTGCGCCACCTGAACTCGCTGAACACCGTGGGATACAAAGAGATGTTTGCCTATTTCGACGGCATAATGGATCGCACCACAGCCATTGAGAGAATCAAGAAAAACACTCGGGTGTATGCCAAGAAACAACTCACATGGTATGCCCGCGACCCCATGATAAGCTGGTGCCACCCGACAGCCACACTCGAGACCATGACATCACTGCTACAGAAATTTCGGGGATAAGGTACGACAGCGACACTCATCCACACACAACCGACCATACAGATTTGCGATATGATTAAGATATACAGCATGCCTTCTTGCCCCGACTGCATCCACATCGAGGCACAAACGAAAGGCAACAATCAGTTTGAGATTGTGGATATAGGCCGAAACGTGAGGGCTCTAAAGGATTTTTTGAATCTTCGCGACAACAATCCGGCATTTGACCACGCCAAAGCACACGGGCAGGTGGGAATACCATGCTTTGTGCTATCCGACGGCATGGTGACACTAACCCCCGAAGATGTGGGGTTGACCTCACGTCCAGCCATAGCCGACGGCGCGTTTTGCTCAATCGACGGCAGTGGATGCTGACGTCATGCCCAACACGACAAAGCCACAACGCCAAGCCTGGCAACTGACAAGCGCGCCGACAGAGACTAGTTCCCTGCCGGCGCGCCGATTCTTTTCTATCAGTCAATCACACTGCGCTACTTTACGACCAAGCGCGCTGCCGCGCCACCCGAAAGGCGCACAAGATAGATGCCCTTTGCCAGACCCGCAGTCGACAGAGTGCCATCAGTTACCACGGCCGATTCCACAAGACGGCCAGCAGTGTCATACACATCAACAGCGCCCACAGCACCGGCTATTCTTACAACCGCACCAGCCTCAACCGGGTTGGGGTAAATATTGAGCACTGCCTGACCGGCGTCGGCACTGACCGACTCGACACCCGTAGAAGCACTGCCGTACACAAGCTCTAGTCCGGGAATGTTGAACGTGTATTCCGTTCCCGATTTGACCGACTGCAAGCCGAAATTGACGTAGGCCAACCTAAGCGGGAACAAGCTGCAATCAGCTATGTCGCAGAACGTATCGACCGGGAAGTCGACAACATTCTCACCGGCGGTGAAATCGGTAACCGGCGATTGACGCACGATATTCTTACCCTCGGTTGTTGATATGGCAAGAGTCACGTTTTTCACAGCCACATCACCTGGTGCAAAGCGGATGCGAATGGTGTCGGGCAGTCCCCAAAGGAGTTTCTTGTTGGTGAGTTTGATGTATGGGGCACGCGAAGAAGACCCTGTAAACTTAATGCTCATTCCATTATCGAGAGCAGTCACAGTGCGATCCTTACCGCCCGACTGTGAAATGGTCCAGTTGTCAACGACAAGCGGTGTCTCGATGCCAGTGACGTGCGCCACCGGATTTTCCACACGCACAACCAAGGTATCGGCAAAGCCATCGGCCTTACCGGTCACCAGTGTGCGGCCATTGCCCACAGGCACAACAATACCATCGGCACTGACCGTGCACACGGCAGGATCGGCAGAAGTCCAAGTAATGATTGACGGGTCGACAAGATCACTGCTCTCGCCACTCATTCCAAGCACCTTAATCTCATATTTATGGTTGCGGTCGACAGTCACGCTATCGTCACGCAATTCTTTTTTTGCATTGTAGACCACCACGCGCTGCGAGCATTTTATACCATTGTAATCGGCATACAGATTACCGGCAGTGGCTGTAGGCGAGGCAACAAAGTAGCCGTCGGCATTGAAATGTCCCAGCTGCTCATCACACGAGAAAGTGACACCCTGCTGGTCTTTGTTCTTGAGCACACCATACTTGTTGTAACTCCACACCGCAGGCTTTATTTTAGCAGAAATTGACACATTGTAGCTACGTGGCGCAAAAGCCAACTGGCCGATGGCGTCATCAACAGGAGCGTTGCTTATGAGCAGACAACCGTTGCCCACCGCACGGAGACTGCCGTCGCTGGGGGTATTGACCACCTCGCCATTGACCACCATGCAACTCGATCCGCCGCCATCGAGATTGACGGCATTGACGGCACCAAGCCCCAGGAACACTCCTGCGGCCTCACTAAGCGTGACACCTGTCGAGGATGTGCTGCGACCATCGATAACCACGAAATACACCTTAGTGCTGTCGGCATTAAAACCGATGCAAGTGCGGGGATGACGCTCGTCCCACTCATCGACCAATTGGCCGTTCTGCATGATAATGTTGTCGCTGCCGCCCATCACCTCCTTGAAGTTCTTTAGCAACCCGGGTTGGCTACGCAAGTCCACACCAAGATTTATGGTCAGCTCATCGCCCACCTTCATCGATGTGAGAGTCGACACGCAGGAGCCTTGAGCCCAAAATACAGCCTTGCCGTCGGGAATGGAGGTCACGCCCTCACCATCGGTGATTATCTGCTCTACCACACACGTTTCAGGGCTATTTGCATACCACTTGAAAGGTGTTGATTTAGGGGCAATTATCACCTTGGCTCCACCTGAGCACTTCTCGGTAGCCGATCCGTAGGAATTGGTGTAGAGGTTGATTTGGTTGCCTCCGGTATCCTCCCACTCAAGTCGCTGCATGTTCACCGTATGGAGCCGCACCGTGGTGCCTGCATAGGTAATGGTTCCAGCAAAGTCAACACGGTCGATAAACGGGCGTCGGTCATCGCTGAGAACAAAGCAGGCACGTCCCACCGGGTTGGTCACACACTCGTCGCGGCGAAATTGTCCGCTACGCGGAATGCCGTTTTCCAGCGTGTTTTGATAGAAATAGAAGTCACCGTTGGTGGCACCCACTACCTCATGGCCAGGCCGGTCGTTACGTGTGGCCATGCTGAGAGGGTTTTCCTGTGACACACCTTTGTCACCTCCAAGACACGTCTCAAAGTCGATGTACTTGTTTTTTAGGTCCATTTCCATCACACTCACTTTGAGCGGCATGGCCGGCAAGTCATATTTTGCGAAGACCACGCCAGGCCCCACTTGGTGCGGAAACACCAAAGTGTCGACATCATAATTTTTTTGATTGATGGTCCACTGCGTCTTGGCCGAGGCAGGCTGTATGGCACACATTGCCACTACCGAGACCAACAAGGCGGGAATCATCAGCAATTGATTGGATTTCATCTTGATCTTATGCTTTTTGTTCCTAATGAATGGTTAACTGTCTTAATTTATAAAATGCGCGACAGGCTACTTGAGTACTATCTTGCGGGCTATGCGCCGGCCGGCCACCACGACCTCGATCACACACATGCCATGGGCATCGGTAGTTATCGACGCAGCTTTGCCACAATGAGCAAGCTGCTTGCCGTCGACGCTCCATAGCGTGGCAGAATCAACCTTGCGGCTGAACGAGACGATTCCACCCGACACAGCCACAGCCAAATCGGATTCCCCGTCGAGCACCGTAGGCACGCCACTGAGCGGCAACACGTTGTACACGGTTTCGGCATTGATGAGCATAGTGTATTGCTTACCGACTGTGCTCGCACCCATCGAGAGCTGGATAGCCTTAAGCGTGATGGGATAGTTGCCCATTGCCGATGCGTCGATCCACGAGGCGGTAGGCAAGTCAAGCACCAGTTCGCGACCGGCAATCACGGTATCAGGACGGATTGCCTGATAGGTCACCTTTTGACCTGCTGCCTGAAGGGTGAGGCTTAGGCCTGTGAACGGAGCCTCACCTGGATTAATGCGGATGCGCAACGTGTCGGGCAAGCTCCACAGGCGCAACTGCTTGGTGAGTGTGATTTTGGGGGCTCGACCCGATGCACCGGTATAGGTATAGCTTATTCCACTGCCTGCCGCCGTCACCACCTGCTGCTTGCCTCCCGTCTGCGAGTACTTCCAGGTGCTGATGTCCAAGCCAGGGTCAACAGGCATCACGTGGGCTGTGGGACGCTCCACCGTCACCTTCATGTCGCCGGTGAACGAGCCCACACGGCCAGTAACAGTCGCGGTGCCATCGGCAAGGCCGATGAGAGAGCCGGAATTGGCATCGATATCAACCACACTCTGGTCGCTGCTGCTCCAAGAGAGCACCGACGGATCGATGGTCATTGTCTTACCGTCGACGGTGTTCTGCACGTCGACCACATAGCGGCGGAAACCATCATTGACCACCGAGTCGTTGGCCATGCTGATGGTAGAGTCGGAGCCAACAACGGTGAGCGGCACGGTTGCCTCTATCCCGTTATAATTGGCCTTGAGGCGGGTGAAGCCCTGGCCGTCACCAAAGAAAATGCTGTCATTGCGCACGTGTCCCACACTCTCTGGGCAACTGAGCACCACGCCTTTCAGATCGGTGTCTACGAGCATGCCATATTTGTTATAGCCATAGAACTGCGGCTTGTAGATGCCATACTTGGGAACCTCAACATTCCAGTCGACGAAACTGATTGAAGCCACTATGCTGTCGTCGGGGGCTGTACATACGGCAAACACGCCGTTGCCGTCGGCACGCTCTACACCGTCGCTGGGACGATTACGCACTCCGAAGGCGCCTGTGTAGAATGTGGCGGAGCCACCGCTGTCGAAACTCAGACCGTCGGTACAACCGAGCTGCTTAAGCATTTCGCCGGTCTCGGTGGGACGGGCGCCGCTCGATATAGCACTGCGGCCATCAATCACCATAAACACGGCAGTACGGCCACCGTCACCGAGGCCAACTGCACAAATCGGTTGATTGCTCTTGAACTCATCAAGCAGGTCCTCACGGTCTACAACCTCGCCGTCCTTGAGATTGAGCGGCAAACTTGCAATCATGTCGGTCGGGACAAAGCTCTTGCCGTCAATGGTCACACCGAAGTTCACCGTCACAGTATCGCCAGGTACGAGTCCGGCCACAAAGTCCTTTACAGTGACCCCGCCGAAAGACGTAGTCCCCTGGCCGTGTAGCACGAAACCACCAGCCGGGATATCCATGTCGTGGTTTGAGCTCGGGGTGTTGGCTACCACCACCTTGAATGGCTGTCCCAGGCGGAACGATTCACCCTCGGCAAGCTGCACCTGAACTTCACTGGCATCGCCATACTGGTTGGTGCCAGGCAGATAGACAGAGTTATACATATAGATGGCATTATTGCCAGCCCCGGTGTTGATGCCGCCCATTGGCACCGATTTGCCGTCGGCACGGGTGATTGTGCCGCTGAATGCGGCATGCCCTATCAGAGCATCTTTCTGCTGATTGGTGGTGAGCACCCAGCGAGCATCATGATTCCGTGCCACATACACCACATTGTCGCCTATGCAAGGGCCAGTGGGCGAGCCCACAAGCGATTCGCCACGCCCTGATTGTCCCGAAGTGGTGAAAAAGTCGCCATTGACACCAAAGTAATAGCGCTCACCCGGCTTTGAGTGGCGTACTGCCATATCGCTCACGCGTTCACAACCGAAAGTCTTGTCTTTGCCACACACGGTGCGCAGCACAACATATGGATTGGTCAGGTCGATTCTGGAGTAGAACACATACATTTGGCGTTGCGAGGCCTCGTTGCGCATCAGAAGCGACGTCTGTGTAGTGCCAGGACCGATTTGGGCATGGTAGAGGGTGTCGGCCTTAAACTCAACACCTCGCATCGTGTAGGTGGCCGATGTCGCCGCCCAACATGCCTGGGCCAAAGACGCGGCCACGAGCAAAGGCATAATCAATTTTCTCATTCTGCGGTTTAATTGTTAACAGTTGATATTATCTTTTCGACTATAAAGGTACGCTTAAATCAACAATAGACAAAACAAAAAACGGTTAAAAGTGGGAGCCGCACCACAAAATCAGTCACTACCAAAAACGGCGATGCTGACTTTGTTGCCGCATCGCCGTCCTATATCGACAGACCGTGTGAGTCAGTCCACGCCGCTCGCCATCAGTGCACAAGGAGCTTTGCAGTTACCACCCTGCCCGACACCTTGGCAGCAACCACATAGGCTCCCGCCACAGGAAGCTGCACTTGCCGCACCTTATCGGCGGTCAAAATCTCGCGTCCATTCAGGTCGTACACGCTTACGGCATCGACCTCTGCGTTGAACACCAGCATACGGCCAGAGACACGCACGGTGAGTTTCGATGAAGCATCAATAGTCTCGACTGATGTCGGCCATAATTCCTTCATATTGTATACGGCCTCTATGCCGTTGAATGTCATGACATAGGGAGTTCCGGCAGTGGTCTTGTTAAAGTTGACACGCAGGGTGCTCAGAGTGACAGGGAATGATGCGACATCGTTCACATCGGTCCACTCGGCTGTGGGAAGGTCGATCACATTCTCGCCATTCTTCTTCAAGTCGGTCACAGACACCGATTTTGCCACAGCCTTGCCGCCTGGAGTGCGCACAGTGAACACCACCGACGTCACGTCGACATCACCGGGATTGAGACGTACCCGCAGGGTGTCGGGCATGCTCCACACATCAATCTTCTTGTTGAGGTTCAAATAGTAGATACGTGCCGACTTGCCGTTGAACGAGCATTTCAAGCCATCGCCCACGGCTTCGGTCACGGGTTTGTCGCCACCCGATATCGAGACGGTCCATGTCGACGGGTCAAGACCCGGGTCTATAGGCATCACATGAGCCGTAGGTTTCTCCACCTTCACCTTGAGGTTTCCGGTAAAGCCGTCGACTGTGCCTGTCACTGTGGCGGTGCCGTCGGCCACGCCCCTCAAGATGCCAGTGTTGGCATCAATGGCCACGACGCTCTCATCGCTGCTGCTCCAAGTGAGAGCGGCCGGGTCGATGGTCATAGTGTTTTCACCCACGGTGCTTGTCACCTCGACGGCATAGTTGCGGTAAGTGTCGTTGAGTACCGAGTCGAGACGCATCGAAAGCGACGAGGCACTGCCCGATACGGTAACGGGCAATGTTGCCGTGCTTCCGTTGTAAGTGGCCGTAAGCAAGGCATAGCCGTTGCCGTCGGCAAAGAAAGTGGTGTCGTTTTTGATATGTCCTATGGTCTCGGGGCACGAGAGGCTCACACCCTTCACGTCGGTATTAATGAGCACGCCATAGCGATTGTAGCCATATATGACAGGTGTGTAGACGGCATATTTAGGAGATTTCAAGTGCCAGTCGGCAAACTTTATCGATGCAATATTGTTGTCGTCGGGGGCAGTCGACACCACATACAGGCCATTGGCATCGGCACGCTCATGGCCATCGCTCGGGATGTTGCGCAGGCCCATTTCCTTAATATACAAGCAACTCGATCCGCCACCGTCGAAATTCACCGCCTCGGTGCAACCGGTGTAACGCATGATGTCGCCCAACTGAAGGGTGGTACAGCCTGCAGAAATGGCGCTACGTCCGTCGACAACCATAAACACGACCTTCTTGCCACCATCGAAGTAGCCCACTGCAGTGCGCGGATGATAAGCATCCATCAAATCTCCGTGGACATCGAGCGTGGCACTGTTCTCCACGATTTTCGGCTGACCGCCTATCACCTCGCGCGGGTTGACACGCACACCGCCCACAGTGATTGCCATATTGACGGTCACAGTATCACCAACTTTCAGGTTTTTCACCATATCGAGTGTGGTTCCGCGTCCGTCAATCACATATCCGCCATCGGGAATAGTCATATTGCCATCGGTGGTGGCGGCGCTGGTAACCACGAGTTTGTTGTCACCACTGAGCACAAACGGGGCACCGTCGGCCATCACAGCCTGTACCTCAGCGCCACCTGATGTATTGGTGGTAGTGTAGTATTTCGAATTGTAGACAGTGATTTTGCCGTCATACGGTCCCACATTCACACCATGGAGCGACACCGAGCTTCCGCCAGGCAGCGTTACGGTTCCGCTCACCCCCACGGGGTTGATATACACTTTCTCGTCGGTGTCGAGCACAAAGGGCCAGTAGCCGCTTGCGCCGCTGTAGAGCACGCCATCGGCGATACAAGCCCCCACAGGAGTTCCCACCATCGACTGTCCGCTCTTGGTGGTGCCGCTTGTGAGATAGAAGTCGCCGTTGATTCCCACCAGGTAGCGTGAGCCTGGTGCGTCCTTGCGCTTGGCCATGTTGCTTGGCCACTCGTTGCCGTTGATCTTGTCGGTTGCCGACACCGCCTTGATGGTGACATTCGGGTCGCTCAAGTCGATAGTGGCATAGAATGCGCGGATTGTACGGTTGCTGTTAGCGATAAGGAGTGAAGTCTGGGTAATGCCCGGACCCACTGTGGCATGGTAGAGGGTGTCGACATTGTAACTCTCGCCCCTAAGGTCTACGGTGCCGCCTGCGTTTGCGCTTAGGGCCAATCCCAAAGCCAAACCTAAGAAGGTAATTGTCTTTTTCATCTGTAACAAGTTGTTTTATTGGTTTTTATGTCTATCATCACATCGAGGCGGCCATTACATCAATGGCAGGCGACGATTGTACCTGACAATTTCAAAGTTACTGCTTTATCTCGGTTTCATTTGCAATAATGTTGTTAAAAAACCGATAAAATCACATCAGTGCAGCGACACCTTTGCGGCCTCACTACGGCCGGCACTCTTCACCACAACCACAAATGAGCCGGTACGGTTCACATCTACAGCAGTTGCCTTCTGCGCCGAAGCCACGAGGCGACCCGATGTGTCATACACCTCAACCGATTCGGCCTGACGGTCGATGACAATCCGTGTACCGTCGACTGCTATGCCCACACCATCGGCAATGACTGCCGGCGAAGAACTGGGCCACTGCTCCTGCATGCCATATACGGCCTCAATGCCGTTGAACAGCATGGTGTATTGACGGTCGGCCTGAGGCTGAGCCATGTTCACCTGAATATAGTTGAGCGTGATGGGATAACTTGCCACGTCGAGTGCATCTGTCCAATCCGAAGTAGGCACGCTATAGATTGTCTCGACATTCAGCGGAATGGAGTCGGGAGCCACTGTCACATTCACGGCCTTACCGCCTGGCGTGCGCAGCGAGAACACCAACGACTTCACCTGCACGTCGCCTGGATTGAGGCGCACGCGCAAGGTGTCGGGCATGCTCCACACACGCAGTTTGCTTGTAAGCTTCAAGTATACGCTTCGCGAGCTCTTGCCCGTGAAGGTGTATTTCAGCCCTCCATGCCCAAGAGCCTCAGCCTTGCCGTCCTTACCGCCATTCTGCGCTATGGTCCAAGTGCTTGTGCCTCCGAGGCTGTCGAGCGGCATCACATGTGCCTTGGGGCGTTCCACTATCACACGGGTGTGGCCTGTGAAATCGCCCACTGTACCAGTAACCACTGCTTCACCATCGGCAATGCCGGTAAGCACGCCCGTGTTGGCGCCAATGCCCACCACACTTTGGTCGTTGCTGCTCCAGGTGAGCGCTGTGGGATCGATTGAGGCCACTTTGTCGCCGGTTGTTCCCGTAACCTCAACGGCATAATGGCGGAATCCGTCGTTGATGACCGAGTCGAGCCGCATTGCAAGCTGAGTGCCACCGGTCACTGTCACCGGCATGGAAACGGTAATATCGCCATAACTTGCGGTAAGCAACTCACAGCCTACGCCATCGGCCACAAGTGTGCTGTCGTTTCTGATATGCCCTATTGACTCAGGGCAAGAGAGCCGCACGCCTTTCAAATCGGTGTCGATGAGCATGCCATAGCGGTTATATCCGTAGAATTTAGGGGTGCACACTCCGTATCGAGGCAATTCCAGCTTCCAATCAACGAATTTGATTGATGCCACAGTGCTGTCGTCGGGAGCGGTGCACACGGCGAAGAATCCATTGCCGTCGGCACGCTCAACTCCATCGCTTGGGCGGTTGATCACCCCAAGCGGAGCCGAATAGATTGTGGCAGAGCCGCCACCATCGAGGTTCACCCCCTCGGTGGCTCCGGCATAACGCATAATGTCGCCAAGCTGGCGCAGGCGCACACCTGCCGAGATTGCGCTACGGCCATCGACAACCAGGAAATACAGTTTCTTGCCGCCGTCACCATATGCGATTGAGCCGCGAGGCTGCTGAGTGGCACCATCATACCACTGGCTTTCGGTATCAAGGGTTGCTCCGCCGCTCACCACTTTAGGCCAGCCAGAGAGGAGCTCCACCGGAACCACATTCTCGCCACCCACGCTGACGCGCGAATCGACAGTGATTGTGTCGCCCACCTGCAGGCCACTCACCCACTGCTTACATGCGTCGCCACGGCCATGCACCACATAGTGTTGCGGAGCTATGAGCATGTCGGTGCCGGTTGACGGTGCACTTGTGACCACCATGCGGCATTTTTTGCCGAGTTGCAGAGTCTCGCCGTCGGCCAAGCGCAGCTCGGCCTCGGCCATATCGTCGGTAAACTCATTGGTGCTGCCATAATAAAGGTCGTTGTAGATTGTCACCACATTGGCCGGAGCCTCGGCGTTGAAGGCAGCAAGAGGAGCCTGCGACCCGTGAGCATCAGTCATGGTACCGCCTATCACGGCCTGATCGATGAAAAAACGGCCTGTGGTGTCGACTACAAACTGGCAAATGTTGGTCAGCGCACGATAAATGGTCTGATTGCACACCGTCGAGCCGAGCGTGGTGCCCAAAATCGAAGATCCGCGTTTGGTCTTGCCGGCCGAGTTGCTGCCAGTATAGAAGAAATCACCGTTGACTCCGGCGAAGTACCGCTCGCCGGGCTTGCTTTTGCGTGTGGCCATTCCGCTCACCGTCTCATTTCCGGCAAGACGGTCGCCGGCACACACGCCCGAATAGCGCACGTAGGGTGTGCCCACATCGAAAGTGAAGTAGAAAGCTCGAATGGTAGTGGCATCGTTATGAAACAGTAACGACGTCTGGGTTGTGCCAGGTCCCACAGTGGCATGATACAAGGTGTCGACTGTGAAAGGCACATCCATCAGATTATAGGTTGCCGATGCGCCGGCAGCCATGCCCGATAGGCTTATGGCCAAAATGGCCAAGATTTCTTTTTTCATTTTTATGGTTTATGTGTAACTAATATTTCGAAGCAGGTAAAAAGCATAAATCGGTCGGGCCGAACACGTGTCGGCGCCTTGCAATTCTCATCAAAGTTACACAAAAAAGGTATAGCTCAAGGCATATTCGCCCATTTTTTTTGGCAAGCGTGATTGCTCTTTGAACTTGTGGTTGAAACTTAAGCATTTCTAGCCTCATGACATGTCATGAGGGGCTGACTTCTGCCCCGCTTCGAGCAAACGTCAACCCCTCATGTGTGGCCACATTCCGTGAATGTGGCTATGGTCTCAATGCCAAAGTCACTTTGCGACCACCACTTTGCGGGTGGTACCGTCGCTCATGCGCACAATGTTGATACCAGGTTGTGGCGATGTCAGACGCACGCCGCCCACCGAGTAGCGTTCAACCTCGACAGCCTGTTGTGCATTCACAACTTCAATGCCGGTCACTGGACTCTCGGCAATTGTGAAGTCTTTCCACTGCTCAGCAGCGGCGTAGGCTTCAGTGGTGCCGCTTGGCACATAGAGCGTACATGCTTGCTTGTCAATGTCGGTCAAGGCGCTACTGCCGCATGTGGGTGGAACTGTGGCGCAACTGGTGAGTTTGTTTATCGATGTGCATGCGTAGAACACATAGTTTCCAAGGCTTGTGAGCCCCGTGCCGAGAGTCACTTCACTCAAGCTTGAGCATTTGCGGAACGCATTGTTGCCAATTGTAGCCACTGAATTAGGTACTACCAACGACTGCAGGCCAGAGCATCCCCAAAATGCGCTCGCTCCTATTGATGTGACCGTCTCGGGAATTGCCAGCGAGGCAAGAGCCTTGCAGTTATAGAATGTGTAATCGTCAATCTTAGCGACACCGCTTGGAATTGACGCGCTCTTAAGTGCAGAACAACCGCGGAATGCCGACTGGCCAATTTCGGTGAGGTTTGACGGAAGCTCAGCCGTTGTCAAACTGGTGCAATCATAGAATGCATAGTTGCCTATCGAAGTGAGTGATTTGGGCAGTGTGATGCTAACGAGACTTGAACAGTCATTGAAGGCATAAGGACTTATGGCTGTCACAGCGTCGGGGATAACAATGGCAGTCAATTCAGAGCAGCCGCTGAAGGCCGACTGACCTATTGCGGTGAGTTTTGAGGGCAGTGTGATGCTGGGAAGCGACGAGCATCCATAGAATGCGCTGGCCCCTACCGAGGTCACCGATTCAGGGATGGTTATCGACTTGAGTTTTGAGCAGCTACGGAACTGCTGGTCGGGAATGGCTGATACCGATGAGCCAATCACCACTGTTTCAAGTTTGGTGCAGCTGTAGAACGTCCCCTCGCCAACGGCAGTGACCGCATCAGGAATGCGCACATTACTCAAGCTCGTGCAGCCGCGACAGGCATAGTTGCCTATCGATTTGAGCGATGCCGGAAAATCAATGCCCGTCAGCCCCGAGCAGCCCCAGAATACGCTTGAGCCTATCGAGGTTGCGGTCGAAGGCAGATTGACAGTCTTCAATCCCGAGCAGTTGCGGAAAGTCTGGTCGGCGATTTCCGTCACCCCTTCGGGCACGGTTATCGTAGTCAAGCCGGAGCAGCCGTCGAATGCATTGGAGCCTATC
This sequence comes from Bacteroides fragilis, assembly GCA_963641805.1. GTDB lineage: Bacteria > Bacteroidota > Bacteroidia > Bacteroidales > Muribaculaceae > Sodaliphilus. The sequence continues at coordinate 3,205 of CAVIEK010000037.1, read as the reverse complement.
GACGACACGGTTGACGGGATAGTCAGCGATGTTATGCTCGAGCAGCTGCCGAAAGCGCTGGATCCTATTTTGAGCAAAGTTGTCGGGAGACTGACTTCGGCCAGTTTCATGCATGTGCTGAATGCATAGTCGTCGATTGTGACAACAGGATCGGGGATAGTGACTGCCGTGAGACCGGTGCAACCCTGAAAAGCCTTCTGGCCTATAGATGTCACCTTATAGGTTTTGGAGCCATAAGTCACCTCTGCGGGAATAACCACACCGTCGTGATAGGCACTGTCGCCCCATGTCACGGAACAAGTGCCGTCGTCCGACGCGTTGTAATATATGCCATTCACTCTAAAGTCGTAAGCCGAAAGCGGCAGTACTGCCAAGGTTGCCAACACTATGAGCAAAAGAGCCTTGACATCAAAAAACATTTTGTTCTTTACCATTTTATTATAATTTATTTACACTCATTGTCTCATGCCTTGCAGCCTCCCTCTTGAGGAATTTGAGAAGACAACGCACATGAGCCAACACACTAACAGAAGCCACACTGTGACAATCGTGCAAATTTAATCTTTTTTTCCAACACACGCTTACTCTTAGACTAAAAATGCATCATTAAAGTATCATAATGCAATATACAAAAGCCAGCACTTTTCGACCTTGCATGCCAATGCCACTTTCCGGCTCATGCAACACGACAGAAATAGACAAACCGCGCCAGGCCTTCTATTGCGGCCTGACGCGGTCTGCTTCGGTTGATGAGTTATGCGGTCTCAGATTTTCACCTTTGCAACAGTAGTGCGGCCATTCACCTTGGTCGTGACCATATACACACCACCTGCGGGAAGGTTGAGTGTGGTCACCCCGCTGGCCGAAGCCACAAGGCGGCCAGCCACGTCATAGACATCGACGCAGTCAACCACAGTGCTAAAATTGAGCGTGGTTCCACTCACGGCAACCGATGCGGCCTTGTCGGCATCCACGATGGCTATCCCCGAAACCGGAACGGCATCATACACCGTCTCGATGCCCAGAATCTGCACCTTGTATTCCTTGCCGGTGGTGCTGGTACCCATCGACAACTGGATGTTGTTGAGCGTAATGGGATATGACGACATGTCGGAGGCATCAGTCCACCCCGAAGTGGCAAGGTCGATCACATTTTCAGCATTGGCAGTGAGAGCCGTGTCGGTAATAGTCTTATAGGTCACCTTGCCCGCTCCGGCACGCAGACTGAGTGTCACCGACTTGACGACGGCATCACCCGGATTGATGCGCAGACGCAAGGTGTCGGGCAAGCTCCACAGCACGACTTGCTTGGTGAGTGTGATTTTCGGGACGCGCGCCGAGGCCCCGGTATAAGAATAGACGAGGCCGTCGCCTGCGGCAGTCAAAGCTCCGTTCTTGCCACCCGACTGTGATGTTGACCATGTGGCCACATCAGGATTAGGATCGGCCGCCATGACGCGAGCCTTGGGGCGCTGGACGGTCACTTGCATATCAGCGCTGAATGTGCCCACACGACCGGTGATGGTGGCAGTGCCGTCGGTCACGCCACGCAGCACGCCGGTATTGGCATCGATATTGACCACAGATTGGTCGCTGCTGCTCCAAGTGAGAGCAGAGGGGTCGATAGGAGTGGACTCGGCACCGATGTAGCTGTTGACCTCGACGGTATAGTCGCGGTAAGTATCGTTGATGACCGACTTGTTGGCCATTAGCACGCTATCGACATTGCCGTCGACGGTCATCGGCTTCTGCACACTGATTGAGCCGAGTGTGGCCGTAAGCAACTGGCAACCGTTGCCCGAGCCTACAAAAGTGGTATCGTTTTTAATAAATCCGAGGCTTTCTGGGCACGACAGGCGCACCCCCTTCACATCAGGATTGATGAGCACACCATAGCGGTTGTAACCATAGAAGTGAGGCGTGTAGATTCCGTATTTCGGGGTCTCGAGTTTATAGTCGATAAAGCGGATAGATGCCAAGGTGCTGTCGTCGGGGCAACTGTATTTGGCATAGAAGCCGTTGCCGTCGGCGCGCTCTGTGCCATCGCTTGGCTTGTTGCGGTTGCCCAAAGCGCTGGTATAGAGCACAGCGCTGCCACCGCCATCCATGTTCATGGCATCGGTGGCTCCGGCATAGCGCATAATGTCGGCCAGGAGAGTAGTGCGCACGCCATATGACAGGGCACTACGGCCGTCGATTACCATGAATATAACCTTCTTGCCCCCGTCGGCAAAGCCGATTGCTGCACGGGGCTGATTGCTGCTTGCATCGCCGCGGTCGCCCTCGCTCTCGAGCACCTCTCCATCGGCGAGGATTTTAGGATTTCCCGAAACCACCTCATAGGGGTTCACCGTCACGCCGTTGGCTGTCCATGATGGTGAGACGGTGACCACATCTCCGTCTTTAAGACCGGCGATGAAATCGGCGGTAGTCCCGTGGCCGTGAAGCACAAATGTGGCCGAGTCGATGGTCATGTCGCCGGCAGTGCTCGGATTGCCCACAGCCACAAGACGGAAGGGCGCACCGGCATTATAGGTCTCGCCGGGAGCGAGCTTTGTGAGAATTTCGGTTCCTGTGCCCACTTCGCTCGAGCTGCCGTAGTATCGTGGGGTGTAGAGAGTGATCTTGTTTGAGGCGTTGGAAGCCCAGTCGTTGACTGCGCCAAGAGCTGCCGATGTGCCGTCGGCTTTAGTCACCGTTCCGCCAAAAGTGAACGGATTGATGTAGCAGTTGCCGGCTTTATCGACGATGAGCTGCTTGTAATTGGTGGCACCGTTGCGAGCCTTGTATATTTCGCCCTCAACCACAGTTGAGCCGACTGGAGTCCCGACAACCGACACGTTGCGCACATTGCGCCCGCTGGTGTAGAAAAAGTCGCCGTTGACACCTATAAAATAGCGGTTGCCGGGCGATGACTTGCGTTTGGCCATACCCGAGATGGTCTCGTTTCCGGCAACCTTGTCGGTGGCACAAACACCGCCAAGCGAAAGGTAGCTGTTGGTCATGTCCATTGTGCAGTAGAATACGCGCAACACGCGATCGTCGTTGTGTAACCACAACGAGGTCTGTGTGGTGCTCGGTCCTATCTGGTTATAAAACAGAGTGTCGACCTGATAGTCGACTCCACGGAACGTGTGTGTGGTGCTGGCTCCGGCCCCAAAAGCCGATGCTGCCAGCAAAGCGAGAGTAATGATTTTTTTCATTC
>CAVIEK010000036.1:0-20915 GCA_963641805.1 Bacteroides fragilis | reverse complement strand
GCATAATAGTAAGTGAGGTAGCATGCCTCGACAGCGAAGAGCACCATCACGATGGTAGCCCACCACCAGCCGATGCATTTCCAGCGGCAAATCCACTTCTCGTTGGTGGTGCCGAGGGTCTGGAATGCGCTCCAGAATCCGTGAGTGATATGGAACCACACGGCCACAAAGCCGATGAGGTAGAGGGGCAGCAGCCACACCTGGCCGAATGTTGCCTCGAGAGCCTCCGAACCTGTCATGGCCACTTGGCCTGCAATTTCGGGCAGCTGCATCTTGGCCCAGAAGTTCACAAGGTGAATCAGGAGGAACACTACCACAATGATGCCGAGCACGAGCATGTTCTGTGAAGCCCATTCCACGTTGGCCGGTTTCTTGCTCACCTCGTAGCGGTCGTTACCACGGGCCTTGCGGTTCTGCAGTGTGAGCCAGAAGGCATAGATGATGTGAATAACGAAGCCGGCAGCGAGAATTGCAGTTCCGACCAGTGCATACCAATTAGCGCCAAGGAATTCGCATACTGCATCATAAGCGTCGAGCGAAATGATGGCAACCGCATTCATCAGCACATGAAAGGTTAAGAATAGGATCAAGAATAAGCCGGTGAGTGACATCACCACTTTCCGTCCTACTGAAGATGTTGTTAACCACATAGTAGTTCTGAATTTAGTTATTAATTTAGTTGTTAGTAATTGACAGTGTTGTTTTATCTTGCAAATTTACCGCTTAAAAACCGCACTTGCAACAATTGGCGAAAAAAATCAGTATTAATTTCAGCAAGTGGGTGCGGGGCCGGTAAGGCGTGTGGCCATGGCTGCGCAACGTGCTGCCTGTGACCACTTGAGAGCTCGTCACACGTTGAATCGGAACACCACAATATCGCCGTCTTGCATCACATATTCCTTGCCCTCGATGTGCATCTTGCCGGCCTCTTTCACGGCGGCCTCGCTGCCGTATTCGATGTAGTCGGCATACTTGATGATTTCGGCACGGATGAAGCCGCGCTCGAAGTCGGTGTGGATCACACCGGCACACTGCGGAGCCTTGCTGCCCTTGACGTAGGTCCAAGCACGCACCTCTTTGGGGCCTGCGGTGAGGAATGTCTCAAGGTTGAGTAGCGAGTAGGCACTCTTTATCAGACGGTTGACGCCCGACTCCTCAAGCCCTATCTCTTGTAGGAACATCTGTCGTTCCTCATAGGTCTCAAGCTCGGCAATGTCGCTCTCGGTGGCGGCTGCCACTACCAGTATCTCGGCATTCTCGTCTTTCACGGCCTCGCGCACGGCTTCCACGTAGTGGTTGCCGCTGACTGCGCTGGCATCGTCGACGTTGCACACATATAGCACCGGCTTGTTGGTGAGCAGGAACAGGTCGTGGGCGATGCGCTCCTCTTCCTTGTTGTCGAGTGTCACAGACCGTGCCGACTTGCCTTGCGACAGAGCTTCCTGATAGCGCTTGAGCACCTCATATTGCTGCTTGGCCTCGCGGTCGCCTCCGGTCTGGGCCTGCTTGTACACGCGGTTGATGCGGCTCTCCACTGTGTCGAGGTCGCGCAGCTGCAACTCTGTGTCGATCACCTCCTTGTCGCGCACCGGGTCGACCGAGCCGTCGACGTGTGTGATGTTGTCGTCGTCGAAACACCGAAGCACGTGGATGATGGCATCGGTCTCGCGGATGTTGGCCAGGAATTTGTTGCCCAGGCCCTCGCCTTTCGACGCTCCCTTGACCAAGCCGGCGATGTCCACAATTTCCACTGTGGTGGGCACTATGCGCTCGGGATGCACGAGCTCGGCCAGACGGTTGAGCCGCTCGTCGGGCACGGTGATTACGCCCACGTTGGGCTCGATTGTACAAAACGGGAAGTTTGCCGACTGCGCCTTAGCGTTCGACAAGCAGTTAAACAGGGTCGACTTGCCCACGTTGGGCAGCCCCACAATACCACATTGAAGTGCCATATATAAATGTATAAAAAATCAGTTGTCAGTCAAAGAAATTGCGGGCAGGGCCACACGGGCAGCCCCAACCGCGGTGCAAAGTTACGCCAAAACGGCTTGACAAACAAAAAAAACGCCATCGCATCATGGACTTATGCGCCACTGGCGGTTTGCTTTGTTGCGGTAAACTCATTATCTTTGCACATCATGCGGGGCTGCCATCGGGGCAGCCTGCCGCGCCACCAACCGTCATGGCACCGCTGATATGGCAAAGACAGCATTGATAATAGTGATTCCCTGCTACAATGAGGAGGAGGTGCTACCCTCGACTCACAGCAGGCTTGCGGCCCTTATCGAAAAGATGGCCGCCGACGGGCTCGTGGATATCTCCCGCAGCCGCCTCCTGTATGTCGACGACGGCTCCCGCGACTCCACATGGAGTCTCATAGAGGGCTTTGCCGCTCACGACAGGCTTGCCTGTGGCATAAAGCTTGCTGGCAACAGCGGCCATCAGAACGCCCTTATGGCAGGCCTTGAGGCCGCCGCCGATATGGGTGATGTCACGGTCACAATCGATGCCGACTTGCAAGACGACATCAATGTGATTCCCGACATGGTGCGGCACTACACCGACAGTGGCTGCGAGGTGGTCTACGGTGTGCGGCGCAATCGTGGCTCCGACACTTGGTTCAAGCGCCGTTCGGCCCTTGCGTTCTACAAGCTCATGCACCGCTTGGGGGTACAGACTGTATATAACCATGCCGACTTCCGCCTGATGAGCACCGTGGCCGTGCGCCAGCTGTGCCAGTATCGCGAGCGCAATCTGTTCCTTCGTGGCATTGTGCCGCTCATTGGCTATCGCTCGGCATGCGTCTACTATGACCGCGGTGAGCGCACCGCTGGCACCAGCAAGTATCCGCTGAGCAAGATGGTGAACTTTGCCATCGACGGCATCACCTCGTTCAGCATACGCCCGGTGCGCATGGTGTTCACGCTAGGACTGGTGTTCATGGTGATTGCATTGGTGATACTCGTCTATGTGCTCTACAACCACTTTACCGGCCACACTGCTTGGGGATGGTCTTCAATCATCCTCTCGATTTGGTTTGTGGGCGGGTGCATCCTGCTCGGGCTTGGAATAGTGGGTGAGTATATAGGCAAAATCTATATGGAGGTGAAAGGCCGTCCACGATTCAATGTGGAGCGCAAGATAATACGCTGACGTCTACTTTGCGTCTGGTTGCGCCCCGTTTCCCATTCTCCTATATCCCGAAAAAAGTAAGGCCGGCAGAGGTTCTAATGTTCCTTGCCGGCCATGTGCGTTTTGTCCTTGGCTTGTGGGCCCCTATTCATCGGGGCTGGCATGGCGCAGCGCAGGCAATGCAAACAACGCGGCGAGCGCCGATGCGGCAATGAATGTGATTGATGTGCTGTGCATGATGTTGCCCATGCCCACCAGTGGTGAGACCAGTCCGCCGCCTATGAAACCCAGAGCTCCAAACACCGCCGAGGCCGTGCCTGCCTCGGCACGGGCACTGTTGAGGGCAAGTGTGGTCGATGCCGTGAATGTGAGTCCTGCCGACAGTAGAACCATGTTGAGCAGCGCCTCATAGACTATGAACCCGAGGTCGAGTGTGAGCGCCAACGCCACAAGCAGGCTGCAGGTGAGCAGCCCCACGCAACTGAGTTTCACGCTGGTGGTGGCGCGGCGGAACTTCATGCTCAATGCCGCACCCGAGGCCACAAACGCACCATTTATGCCGAACGATACGCTATAGCCGAGCGCGCTGAGTCCGTAATGCTCTTGCACGATGAATGGTGATGATGAGATGTTGGCAAACAGCACGGCGAGGGCACAGGTCTGATGCAGTGCGTAGAACATGAACTGGCGGTTGTGGAACACCACGTTGAATAGCTTGAACGTGGACAGCATGCTGCCTTTTTTGCGGCGCTCTTCCGGAAGCGATTCTTTCATAAACCAGCTTCCCACGGTGAGCACAATGCCCACCCCGAGCAACAGGGTAAATATAAGCCGCCAGCCGCCCACATCGACGAGAGCCCCGCCTGCAACCGGTGCCATAATGGGGGCTATGCCATTGATGGCGCCAATGATGCCGAGCATCTTGAGCAACTCGTGCCCGTTGAATGTGTCGGTCGCTACCGACCTCGATATGACTATGCCGCCAGCTCCGGCAAATCCCTGCACAAAGCGCAGTGCCACAAATGTTTGTATTGTGGGTGAGAATATGATGGCTGTCGATGATACCACAAATAGTGCCATCGATGCCAGCAGGGGGCCGCGACGGCCGCGGCTGTCGCTGATGGGGCCCACAAGCAACTGGCCGGCCGCCAGGCCGAGCATACTTGCCGTGAGACCGGCTTGGACCAATGTTATCGAGGTGTGGAAATATGTTACCATTGAGGGCAAACTTGGCACATACATATCGGTCACAAATGGCCCGAATGCTGTGAGTAGCCCAAGTAGAATAAGGAGAAATGTCTTGTAGTTCATTTATTTATCTTTTGAGGGGCGTCTCGGTTGCAACTGTGCGTGAGCATTGAAACGCAAGGCAAAGTTACTGACAATATCACTAGCGTGCAATCAATTGAATACCGTGTGCCGACAAAACCGCTCGTCGACACCGACTAATCTCTCCATTCTGTCGGCAAAAAAAAGTGCCCGTTTGGCTACGCCCGCTCTGATTTGTCATTCCGCGACTCCCGTCTGCTGCTTTTTGAACTCGCTGGGCGACACCCCCGTCATCTTGCGGAAAAATTTGCCAAGGCTCGACTGGTCGGCAAAGCAGTAGTCGTAGGCTATCACCTTCATCGACTTTCCGCTGTAAAGTATCTCGCGTTTGAGCATGATGGCAAGCACGTGCGATATCACCTCTTTGGCCTTGTGACCGGTTTTTTGCTTGGCTATCTCACTGAGATATTTGGGCGTGATGTTGAGTTTCAATGCATAGAATGCGACTTCGTGCTCGGTCTTTATGTTGTCTTGCAGCAGGTCGATGAATTTCTTGAAATATACGTCGGCCATCGTATAGCTGGCCTTGCGTGAGTTGTTGGCCAAATCCCGCTCAAACTCTGTCACCGCTTGAATCATAATCCGGTAGCTGCTACCCACTATCTCTCTTGTCCCGGCCGGGCTTCCGTTATTGGCATAGATGCCTATCACGTCCATCAGCTTTGACAAAATCTCCCATTCGGCATCGCTGGTGACATGTGCTACAGGGTTCTCGGCAATCAGGCTGAGCGACTCGGTGGGAATTCCAATCAGCAGGTCGACAGCAAACGGGTTGGTTATCATAACCACCCTAACCTTGAAATCGGGTGACGCCTGCATTCCCTTCTGGTAGAGCACGTGCGAGAGAATCAGCCTGCAGCCTGCCTCAAGATGCACCCTTGTCATGTTGACCTCAAAGTCGCACTCGCCACTTGTGCACAAGGCCAGCACTGTGTATTTTGAGTCGAGGGGCCCCATCACAATGTCGTTGGAGCTTAGCTCGAAATAACCATAGCCCCGACGTTCAATCTCTTTATTGTAGTTGATCATAGATTCATTCTTTTTGGAGTTCAAAAATAGTCTAAAACTAAAATTTGTGGTAGCGAATTATGACATTTTAACGAAAATATTAGTCAATTGGCGACAGTTGGGATGGTTCTGGTCGCAAAAAGAACAGTTACGGTGTATCCTCAATCGGCCTACCGTGTGAAGCAGCCCCTTCGGCCGCATCCGGATGGGAGTGCAATGTCATGGCCGCGACGGGCAACATGTTTTGTAATTAGATGATAAGTGAGTAACTTTGCACCGGTTTTCGCTGCACGGCGTTGTCGGTGCGGCGTGTGTCTCATGCACCTCTTTTAATTAAAGCAAAACATCACATTTAATATAAATCAATGGCAGAAACACCCATCAACGGTGCGCACCGCGTGAAATTCATCACACTGGGCTGCAAGCTCAACTTCTCGGAAACCGCCTCATTGAGTGCCGTATTGGCACAACACGGTATTCCCACTGTAAAGGATGGCGAGACTCCCGACATCTGCGTGGTCAATACCTGTAGCGTCACTGAACTGGCCGACAAGAAGTGCCGTCAGCACATACGCAGTCTGGTAGGGCACTATCCCGAGGCCCTCGTGGTTGTCACTGGTTGTTACGCACAGCTCAAGAGCAGCGAGATTGCTGCCATTCCGGGTGTAGATATCGTGCTTGGCAGTGAGCAGAAATCCGACCTCATGCAGCACATCGAGCGGTGGTTTAACGACCCTCAGAACGAGGTGGCGGTCACCCCCACACCGCAAATCAGGCGATTCAGCCCTTCGTGTGAATGCGGAAGCCGCACCCGTTACTTCCTTAAGGTGCAGGACGGATGCGACTACTATTGCTCCTATTGTACTATCCCCTATGCACGCGGCCGCAGCCGTAGCGGCACTATCGAGAGTCTTGTTGGCCAGGCTCGGAAAGTTGCCGTCGAGGGCGGGCGTGAAATAGTGATTACCGGTGTCAATATCGGTGACTTCGGTAAGAACACCGGCGAGCGTATCATCGACCTGCTTAGGGAACTTGATGCCGTTGATGGTATAAGCCGCTACCGCATCTCGTCGATCGAGCCCGACCTGCTCACTGATGAGATTATAGAATTTTGCGCCGGCTCGCGTGCCTTCATGCCCCATTTCCACATTCCGCTGCAGTGCGGAAGTGATGCGGTGCTCAAGCTGATGCGCCGCCATTACGACAGTGCCCTTTTCGCCTCAAAGGTTGAGCGGGTACGCCAGTTGATGCCTGATTCCTTCATTGGCGTCGACGTGATGGTGGGGTCGCGTGGCGAGACCGATGAGTTTTTTGCCCAAAGCTACGACTTCATCGCGGGGCTCGATGTGCAGCACCTGCATGTGTTCCCCTACAGCGAGCGCCCCGGAACCATGGCACTGCGTATTCCGCATGTGGTGAGCCAAACCGACAAAAATGCGCGTGTGGCACGCATGATAGCACTCAGCGACCACAAGCAGAGGCAGTTTGTCGACCGCTACATCGGCACCGTGCGACCTGTGCTCATGGAGCAGCCGCAGCCGGGACATCCCATGCACGGCTTTACTGACAACTACATTAGGGTGACCGTAGATCCCGATGACTCTGTGGTCAACCGCATAGTGCCCGTACGCCTCGATAGCGTCAACCCCGACCTTACGGTCAATGCCACGATAGTGGATGGCCAGAATTGACGACAAGCAATGACACCAAAATACAAAAACATACTCTACGCGCCGCTCGGGTGGTTTCTGCACCTGCTGGCAATGTTGCCCTGGTGGGCGATTTATGCTCAAGCCGACGTGCTGTATTTCCTCGTGTACCACGTGCTGCGCTACCGTCGCAAGATTGTACGCCGCAATCTCACCGACTCTTTCCCCGCTAAGGAAGCCGGCGAGATAAAGCGCATTGAGCGTGAGAGCTACCACCAGTTTGCCGACTATTTTATGGAAACGCTGAAATTGCTGCACGTCAGCGACGATGATATGCGCCGTCGCATGGTGTTTCGCGGGGTGGAACACATTGATGAGGCTCTTGACCGCGGGCGAAGCATCATGTTGTATGCCGCGCATTATGGCAATTGGGAGTGGGTCACATCAGTGGTGCTGTGGAGCCGGCATCGCTCCGATTCCAATGTGATCTACGGCCAAGTGTATCAGCCGCTTGAAAATGATTGGTTCGACCGCTTCTTCCTAAACTTGCGCGCACGGTTCCACACCGTGTGCTACCCCAAGCGCAAGGTATACCTCGACATGATGCGCCACATAAAGCGCGGCGGGCAGATGGTGGTGGGTTTCATCAGCGACCAGCACCCGTTGCACTCCGACGAGGGTCATGTGATAAAGTTCCTCAACCATCCTACCGCGATGATATCAGGCAGTGAGGTGATAGCTCGCCGCCTTGACTTGTGTGTGATGTATTTCGATGTGCGCAAGGTGAGCCGCGGCCACTATGAGTGCATTGTGACTCCCATTTGCGACAGCATGGCAACCATGCCTGAAGGCGAGGTCACCGACCGTTATGCCCGTCTGCTCGAGAACCGTATCTTGGCCGAGCCGTCTTACTGGCTTTGGACACACAACAGGTGGAAACGGCCCGTGCGGTATCCGGAAGGATTTGAAGATAAGGATGAAACCAAACAACAGTGATGAAAAAAGTAGCAGTAATAATACTCAATTGGAATGGGGCGGCTTTGTTGCGCCGCTACTTGCCGAGCGTGGTGGCCAACACAAATGCCGAGCTGGCCGATGTGATTGTGGCCGACAACGGCAGCACCGACGATAGTCTTAAAGTGCTCAGCGAGGAATTTCCTGGAGTAAAGGTGCTCCCGCTTGACCGGAACTACGGCTTTGCCGAGGGGTATAACCGCAGCATCGGACTCACCCACTATCCCTATACCGTGTTGCTCAACGACGATGTGCGCACCCCTGAAGGCTGGCTTGATCCGCTCGTGGCCTATCTCGACGCCAATCCACAAGTGGGGGCTGTGCAGCCCAAGCTGCTCAAGGACCGCGACGACGACCGCCAAGTGTTTGAATATGCGGGTGCGGCCGGCGGATTCATCGACAAGCACGGATTCCCGTTTTGCCGCGGACGCATCTTCGACTCGGTGGAGGACGACCACGGCCAGTATGACGCCGCCCCGATGTCGGTCTTCTGGGCTACGGGTGCCTGCCTGATGGTGCGCAGCGACCTCTATACGCAAGTGGGCGGTCTCGACAAATATTTCTTTGCCCACATGGAGGAAATAGACTTGTGCTGGCGCATTCATCGTGCCGGTTACGACGTTTGCGTGGTGCCATCGAGTCGTGTATACCATCTGGGTGGCGGTAGCCTGCCGCAAGGCAATCCGCGCAAGACCTACCTGAACTTCCGCAACAATCTGCTGCTTTTGCGCAAAAACCTGCCAAAAGGTGAGGGCCGTCGCATAATTTTCGTGCGACGCCTTGTCTACGACACGGCAGCGCTGCTTGTGGCAGCGCTTAAGGGCAATTTCGGCGACGCCAAAGCAATTCTCAAGGCACACCATGACTATCGCCGTATGGCTCGCCGCTACACCGATTTCCCGTCGGCCAACTTGCTTCGCACCATGCCACACTGCCAGTGTGACATTATCATCGACTATTATCTGCGTGGCCGCAAGCGTTTCTGAGGCTGTATGGATTTATAAGGTTTGTTCTCTCCTCAAGAGTTAGAGGTGCTCATAAAGGCACACCTCTATGCCTTTAGGGATTTGCGTTACGATGGTTATTGACACAAATCAATGCTTGCCATCATATACCGCAAATTTGCAAATCGTGCGGTGCTGGCGGTTAATTATTCACAAAAGGGTTGACAAACGCTCTCTGATGTAGTAATTTTGCAAATTGGAATCTTTTCGGCGTGCATCTGTGCGTGGAACTGCATTTTTTATGACTATCAAAGAATATACATCTATATGACACCTAAAAAGGAACAAAAGCAAGTAAAGCCACAACAGGTGGAAGAGAAACCGCGTATGCCACTAGCCAAAGGCAACCTCGTTATGATGGGCATTTGCCTGCTACTCATTGTTGTGGGCTTTGCGCTGATGACAGGAAGCGCCAACACTGGCGACACATTCAATGCCGACATATTTGACACTCGCCGCACCGTGGTGGCTCCTCTCATCACATTCGCAGGCTTCGTGCTTATGGCATTTGCCATAATTGTTAAGACCGACCGAAAAAAGTAAAAAATCCACTTTAGGCGCCAAGCCAAAAATCAGCAACAGCAGAACTTAATGGACATATTTCAAGCTATAGTCATAGCCGTCGTAGAGGGCTTGACTGAATTCTTGCCCGTGTCGTCGACCGGGCACATGATTATTACTGAGAATTTTCTCGGTGTTGATTTGAATGACCCGTTTGTCAATGCCTTTACGGTAATCATCCAATTCGGTGCCATCCTGTCGGTCGTGTGCCTTTATTGGAAGCGATTCTTCCATGTCAACGAAGTCCCAGCCGGTGTGACAGGGGTCAAGCGCCTGCTGATGCGCTACGATTTCTATTGGAAACTTCTCGTGGCGTTCATCCCGGCTGCTGTGATAGGTTTTTTGTGCGGCGGAATCATCGACAAGCTCTTGGGTAGCGTGGCCGTGGTGGCCATTATGCTTTTGGGCGTGGGCGTGCTGTTGCTGTTCGTCGACAAGTGGTTTGCCCACAGCACCGACAAGCCGCTCACCGAGCGCCGTGCGTTCAAGATAGGATTATATCAGTGCATCGCCATGATTCCTGGCACATCCCGGTCGTTTGCAACCATAGCCGGCGGTATGCAGCAAGGCCTCACTCGCAAGACTGCGGCAGAGTTCTCTTTTTTCCTCGCCGTGCCCACAATGCTGGCGGCTAGTTGCTACTCGCTGCTCAAGCTCGTGCTGAAACACGGAGCCGATGCCATAACAGCCAATCTCTCGGCTCTCACTGTGGGGTTTGTGGTGGCTTTTGTAGTGGCGCTTGCAGCCATCAAGTGGTTTGTGGGCTTCTTGACCAAATATGGCTTTAAGGCTTTCGGCTGGTATCGTATAATCGTGGGCGCCGCATTGCTCATTATGCTGCTTTGTGGAGTCGACCTGTCGATGGTCGACTGAAAATCAGCTCCGTGTGCGGCCGTACGGTGTGTCCAGTATAAAATTCAAAGACAATCACACAACTCAACAAGACTTATCTTTTATGCTCAATCCTATAGAGGGTGAAGTGTTCTATATCGACAAACCGCTGCATTGGACTTCTTTTGAGGCGGTGAAGAAAGTGCGTGCACGACTGCGTCGCCACTTGGGCGTGAAAAACCTGAAAGTGGGGCATGCCGGCACCCTCGACCCTCTTGCCACGGGTGTGCTGATCGTGTGTACGGGACACCGCACCAAGCAAATCGACACTCTGCAGGCTGGCGTGAAGGAATATGTGGCTGGAGTGCGCCTTGGCGCGACCACCCCGTCGTTCGACCTCGAGACGCCTGTTGATGCTGTCTATCCCTGGCAGCACATCACCCGCGCGATTGTCGATTGCACATTGCGCGAGAAGTTTACCGGAAGCATCGAACAGGTGCCGCCGGCATTCTCTGCTTGTAAGGTCGACGGAAAACCGGCCTACAAACTTGCCCGCAAGGGACAGGATGTGAGCATACGCCCAAAGACTCTTGTGATTGATGAGATTGAGGTTCTTGAATGCGGATTGCCCGCCGAGCCCACACTCACGTTGCGCATTGTGTGCAGCAAGGGCACCTACATACGCGCTCTTGCCCGCGACATCGGAGTGGCTCTTGGAAGCGGGGCGCACCTCACTTCGCTTAGACGTACACGGGTGGGCGATGTCACGGTCGATGAGTGCATGAGTGTCGACGACCTTGTGCAGTTGCTCGATTCGGCCGAATATGTGATGCCCGATCAGGCTGAACAAATGCGCATCGAGGCCGAACGTGAGGCCAATCGAGCCCGTGCGCGAGAGATGAAGGCCCGCAAGGCGGCCGCCTTGAAGCGGCCGTCGCAAGTCGACTGACGGCAGATTCCCGGCTCAACAGGATATTTTATGACAATTAAAAAACAACAAATTCAGTATACTGCATAGAAATGAAATTATCGGAATTCAACACCAGCATGACCCCCGACCTGATTGCGACGCATCCGTCGAAGAACCGTGATGAATCGCGTCTGATGGTACTTCACCGCAAGAGCGGGGAAATTGAGCATCGTGTGTTTAAGGACCTTCTTGACTACTTCGATGAGCATGATCGTTTTGTGTTCAACGACACTATGGTGTTCCCGGCCAAGCTCATGGGCAACAAGGAAAAAACAGGGGCCAACATCGAGGTGTTCCTCCTGCGCGAGCTCGATGAGGAGCATAAATTGTGGGATGTGCTGGTGGAACCCGCACGCAAGATACGCATCGGCAACAAACTCTATTTCGGTCTTGACGATTCGATGGTGGCCGAGGTGATTGACAACACCACTTCGCGCGGCCGCACTCTGCGGTTTCTCTACGATGGTGACCACGAAGAGTTCAAGGCCAACTTGTTTGCACTGGGCAAGACGCCGCTTCCCTACTATATTGAACGTGAGTCGGACGAAGAGGATGTGGAGCGCTACCAAACCATCTTTGCCCGCAATGAAGGAGCAGTGGTTGCTCCTGCGGCTGGTCTGCACTTCAGCCGCGAATTGATGAAGCGAATGGAGATAAAGGGAGTCGAGGCCGATTTTCTGACTTTGCACATAGGTTTGGGCTGCTACCGCAGCATCGATGTGGAGGACCTCACGAAGCACCGCATGGACAGCGAGCCCATGGAGGTTACCGAGGGCCTTTCGGAGCGTGTCAACGCCACCCGTGATGCTGGCCACCGCATTTGCGCTGTGGGCACAAGCACTCTGCGCGCAATGGAGAGCTCCGTGAGCATGAATGGCCACATAAAGCCTTATTCAGGTTGGACCAACAAGTTTATTTTCCCTCCCTACGACTTTTCGACTACCGATGCGCTGGTTACCAATTTCCACATGCCACAGTCGGTGATGCTGATGATCACTGCTGCTTTCGGTGGATACGATCTGGTGATGCATGCCTATGATGTGGCTGTGAAGGAGAAATACCAGTTTGGCGCCTATGGTGACGCAATGCTCATAGTGGACTAATTCCAAACTGCAAATCACGAAATAGCGAGAGCCGGAACGGTCGATGACGACCAAGTTCCGGCTCTCGCGCTTTTGTTTTTACAATCGGGTGGAAGCGTGTGTAATGCTTTAATCGGACGATGGCGTTTGGTGATATGGCCCCATTTTATGAACCTTGTTTATTGTGGCAGAAGTAGCGTCAAGGTGCGCCGGGCAATGGCTTGCCAGTCGTAGTTGGTGAGGTCGTATTTTATGTGGTCAGGGCCTATCGTAAGGCAATGAGCCATGGTGCTTGCCATGGCTTTGGGGTCGGCTGGTGCGAAATAGCGCTCAGATGGCAATTCAATGAGGTGCGATGCCGGGATGTCGCTAACGGCGGCTGGTAGACCATAGGTCATGGCCTCAAGCAGCACGAGCGGAAAACCCTCGTTGACCGACGACAGTACAAACAGCCTGGCGTGGCTGTAGAGCTGGCGCAGGTCGTCGCCTGAGGTGAAACCGGTGAAAATCACCTTGTGCCCTTTGTCAAGGGCTTTCAGACGCTCGGCATAGTCACTGCCGTGGTCGCTTGCTCCGGCTATCACCACTTGCTCGAGTTGCGGTAGCTGTTGCGCGGCAATCACCAAGTGCTCAAATCCTTTTTCGGGTGTGAGCCGTCCCACTGCCAAGGCATAACGCTTGGGCTTGATGCCGTGGCTTAGCAGAAAGCCGGTGGCGGCAGTGCACTGTGCTGTGCGGTCGATGCCATTGGGCACATAGCTGCTCTTGGCCTGCACTGCAGTGCTGAACTTCTGCATCTGAAACTTGTTGACGAAAATTACATGGTCGCACCACTTGAGCGATACTCCCTCACACCATTTGAGAAACCGTTTTGACGCCGAGTCCCACTTGTCGTGCTCGTAGTTGGGGCTGTGGTATGTCATCACCACGCGCAATCGCATGAGCTTAAGTAGCGGGGCAAACATCCCAGGTCCTATGTTGTGGATGTGCACCACGTTGGGGCGGTGCAGTGCTATGTGCAGCACGCACAACAGCGTGTGCAGCACGGCTTCCACCCCCTTGATGCGGGTCGACGGCAGGTCGACGTAGCTGATGCCGTGCAGCGTCTTGCGAGAGCCTTCTGTGAGGTATGGCTTGCGGCGGTAAACGCGCACTTTGACACCGGCGGTCTGACAAATCCTTGCGTATATGTTCTGGCAATGCATCTCTACGCCGCCTTGCACGCCTGGAAACCCACGCGTGCCAATCACTGCTATCGTTTGTGCCTTTTCAGATTTCATCAGGGAAATATAGTGGCTTTAGTTTGGCAAAATGTGTCTCGGCCGAGAATCGCTGCGACGCACTGGCGGCAATGGCAGCATAGTCGCATCCTGAGCGTTCCATCATGGTAGTGATGCACTGTCGCAACTCTTGCGCGTCACCCATGGCATACGTCAGGCCGCAGTCCTCTGTTATCAGCTCGGGAATGCCTCCTATGCGCGAGCCTATCACCGGGGTGCCGGCACACAGCGATTCGATTACGCTCAAGGGGTTGTTCTCGTAGCATTCCGACGGTTGCACCACCATCAAGGCTTTGCGTTGCAGCTCGCTCACCTGCACGGCGTCGAGTTGTCCAAGGAATTCTATGTTGCCGCATTTGCCGTAGCGCTCCTTAAACTGTGGCATCAGCGGGCCGTCGCCGGCCACTTTCAGCTTGTAGGGAAGGTTTGAGGCTGCCTTGAGCAATGTGGCCACGCCCTTCTCTGACGAGAGCCGGCCGATATAGGCATAGTAGTCACCCTTTTTCACCTCGCTGTTGCGGCGCAAGGCCTCGGCTTTCACGGGGTCGATGAAGTTGCACACCGTGTGAAGCTTTTCGGTGCTGAAGCCGCCTTTGAGCATTTGCTGGCGCATAAACTGGCTTGGGCATACAAAGGCGTCGACATTGCGCTCAATCCATGCTCTGTTCCATTTCAAGGCCTCTACCCAGGCCAGGATGCTTGCCGACAAACTTTGCTTGAAGCAACGCTCCTTCACCACGTTCCACTTGTGGTTGTAGCATATCTCGCACGGATGTCCTTGGTTGAGGCAGCTGTAGGCTGGGCAAAGCAGCTTGTAGTCGTGCAGTGTCCACACCACGTGCGCCCCTTTCTCATGTGCCCATTGTGCCATGGCTGGCGACAGGTAGGAATGCACGTTATGCAGGTGCACCACATCTGGCTTGAACTCGCGCATGGCCTTGCTGAAAGTCTGCTTCAGCCCAGCACCGCCAAGGGTGCGGCGTGCGAATCTCAGCTTTTGTCCTATCGACCCCTTGAAAGTGACCTCGGGAGCTGTGTACACATGCGGCTCGTGGCGGTTGTGGCCGAAGTCCATGGTAAATATCCCCACATCGTAGCCCCGTGCGGTGAGCATGTCGCGCAGGTTGATGGCCACGATTTCGGCTCCGCCGCGTGAGTAATAGAATTTGTTGACAAGGAGTATGCGTTTTGTCATTATGTTATAGCCTTGTGTGAGTAGGTTCTGTGTCAAGAGGAAATGTAATGAGCTGGCAGTCGTCATGGCGCATGGGCTTGTGCCACGCATGCGGCCGTACTGCAGCTGATATTAATATAACGTGATGGCCGGTGTGGTTATTATGTGCCGGCATGGGCTTTCTTCCTTTTTTAGGAAGTGGAGGAGTGTTATCGGCGGCGGTTCTGCTCGTAGATGGTGAGCAGCTTGGCTGCGCAGCCCTCGCGGGTGAGCTCGTGGCGCACGTTGAGGCAGGCCTTGTGGTAGGTGGGATAGTTCTCAATCACTTTGGCAAGGTCGCTCTCGTCCCAGTTGTCGCGCACCACACCCAACTTGTGCCGGGCTATGTAGGATGCGGTAGTGGGCTTGGTGTTGGTCACGATGGGGGTGCCGCTCACAATCGATTCCGGAATGGACACCATATTGAGGTCGCTGCGGGTGGCAATGAGCATGGCGCGTGCGTGGCGCAGGTAGCGGGCCATGTCGCGGTGCAGCATGAATCCGTGGAAGGTGACGTTGCTCACTATGCCAAGGTCGCACGCCAGCAGCTGCAGCTGGGCAGTCTGGTCGCCGTCGCCTATTATGTGCAGGCGGTATGAGGCATATTGCGGCATGGCCACCAGCCTGGCGAAGGCTTTTATGATATAGGCCACGTTCTTGCGCTCCACCAGTTGCGACACCACAATCAGCGACTCGTCGGGCTCGTCGGCCGGAACCAGCACCTCGCTGTTGGCTCCGTGGTCCACGGTCTCGCCACTCACGTTGCTGTTGTAGCGCGCTATGAACCTTGCGGCCGGTTCGCTGCGGGGCACCACCAGTGTGTTGTGCATTATGGTGCGCACCACCAGATTGTGCCACAGCTTCGATGGCAGCATGTGCCACTTGTGCTGGTGGAAAGCCATCTCTTGCCATATGAGCACCTTGTCGCCGCACGCCAGTGTGGCAATGAGCGTGCCTATCGAGAACGCCTCGCTGCACACCAGCATGTCGATGCTTTGGCTGTGCGCCTTGAGGTAGCTGTATAGCCCTATCGGGTAGGGGATAAGGTGGGGCTTGAACAGTTGCTTGAGTCCCGATTTGAAGTAGATTATCTCGTAGTCGTAGGTCTCTTCCACAGTGGGCTTGAACTCCTCGCTTGCCAAAATTGTCACGTGGTGGCCGTTTTTCACAAACCCCATCGCGCAATTGCTTATCATGGTGTCCTTAATGGTCTTGCGACGCTTAATCGCACCATTTTCGGCAGTGGTAAGTATCAAGTTCAGTAACACTACATTCATTGCTCCAATTGCTTTTTTGTTATGAGTACGGTCAGCAAAATTAGCAAAAAAAAACCATCTCTACAACCTCAGCAGCGCCCATGGGTGAAGTCTGTCACGGGCATATTGCAGATAATGGCAAAATGAGCTATCTTTGCATCGCCTTGACAGCCGCTATGCACTGCAGCCACGCGGCTCAAGCTGGCTGCGGGGCTCTTCTGGCAAAATCAAGTCAACGGCACTGCGTCAGTCACATTTCAAATGAATCACAACACTGTATCAATAATTATTCCGGTATGGAATTCCGAGAAACTGCTACCACGCTGTCTCGACAGCGTGCTGTCGCAGACGTATCCTTACCTTGAGGTGGTGGTGGTCGACGACGGCAGCCCCGACAATGCAGGCGCCATTGCCGACGGTTATGCCTCGCGTCACAGCAATGTGAAGGTGATTCATAAGGAAAACGGCGGCTCGGCCGAGGCGCGCCGCAGCGGCATAGCGGCGGCTTCGGGCGAATGGATATCGCTGGTCGACAGCGACGATGCCCTTCACGACCCCGACGCCATTGCCTTTCTTATGGCCAAGGCGTTGGACGGCGGCCTTGATGTGGCGTATGGAACCAATGTGCGTATTGTGGACGGCAAACCTGCTGCCCGATCACACTTCGGAACCGATAGGGTGCTGTCGCCCGAGGAGTTCAGGCGCTATGTGGTGTCGCCTGAATGCCCGTGTGGCCCGTGGGCTTGTGTCACCCGCCGTGACATTTGGCACAACGATGTGTGGCCGTCGGCCACGTTGCGCCTTCCAAGCGAGGACCTTTATACCGACATCCTGCTCACCAATCACATCACGCGCCCGGTGGGACTGTATAACCGTTTGGTATATGACTATTACGAGGTGCCCGGTTCACAGTCGATTACGGGTGCCTACCACACGACCGAATTGTGGCGCAAGTTCTACGAGGGCATTGACACTCATCTTGTGGCAATATCCGATCCACTTGTGGCGCGCGAGCTCACATGCCGCAAGATCAACAGCCTGTGCTTTCACATGCGAGAGGTCGATAGCCGCGATCCGTGGGTGCGTTCGCTCATTAGGCTCAACATCGCCGGGTATCCGCTGAAAACGCGGGTGTGCCAGCAGTTGCTGCGCAGCAATGCCGCACGCCGTTTTTTCATCGTTGCCAACCGTGCTGTCAAGCGTCTGCTCAACATCCACCGCAGCACTATTTGAGACCACGCCTTTTGTCTTGATGGGCTCTTTGGCCGTGCTCGTCGGTCAAATCTTGACTTTCGCTTATTTGAATGGCATTTCACATCATAAAGTTTGCCCGTGTTGTTTTCTTTTTCTAAATTTGTGGAAGAATAACGACGATGTGTGCCAATTATGTGCGTTGGCAAGTTTTTCAGTGGGCTTTGAGTCAGTATCACAACCCCGATTTTATTGTTACCCCGGTTAAGGGACGTTTTTTTGTCACTTTGGCGTAAGTGTCAAAAATGTGGCATGTTCTCTTGAATGCAGGTTTTGCGAATGCCTTTCCGTCTCACCGGTGGGAGGGCGTGCCTCTCAAAGTGGGGCTGATACATTTTTTCTCAAGCTATGACGCACTGTTTGCTCACATATCCTCTTTGACGATGTTCTTTGACTTCACCGGCTCATCCATCCCCGTTTGGATTGTGACTTCCGTCCTTGTGGCTGCACTGCGCATGGCGGTGTGGCCTCCCCATGCGGCACGATGATTCCGATACGATACACCTTAAGTCTTTTTCCGACACAATACGCTAAAAATAATAAATGGTTTAAAATTATTAGTAATTAAGTAATGTTTTTACTGCGGAGTGGCTGTGAAGTCGCTCCGTTGTGTTTTTGTGGCGTTGCTGAAAAACCACGGCCGCACCATTCCCTGGTGAGCTTCTGGCCGCATTGTGCCAGTGTGTGGCCTCCCGCTGCCAGTTACGTGGTTGCATGGCAAAAGCACCGGACATGGCTCTGCCTTGGGGCAGTCGCCGTGCCCGGTGGGGTAAAAAATTAAGCATCGGTTTCTTTTATCGTTTCTTGAAGTGGTCGTTGTGCATCTTGATGCCAAAGATTATGCTGCTCATTATGGTGGTGAGCAGGTTGGTGCACAGGAGCGGGATGTTGCCGGTGAGCGCGCCCTGGATGGCAAACATCAGTCCGCCGGCGCCCATTAGCAGGAATGTGCCGGTGGCAATGTCGTCGGTCGAGCGGGTGCGTATGGTGTGAATTGTCTGCGGCAAGTATCCGAGCACCATGCAAATCGATGCCACGGCGCCCACAATGTTGCTCATTTGGTCGGTTATTATTTCGGTCATGTGTGATAGTTGCTTTAAAAAATAATTGTGGGCGGCCGCAATGCCTTGGTTGGTTGCGGCCGCCCACGAAGTTAGCGATTTTTATTCGAATATCGCAAATGTGCGGTATCGTTTTTTTAGCGTTTAATCACGCGCACTGTGGCATTGGCGTCGGTGGTGATCAGATACATGCCCGAGGGCAGGCCGGCCAGGCTTACGGTGGCGCTTGTCTCACCGCTGCCGTTGGCGTGCATCACCGTTGTGCCGGCAATTGTGCGCACGTCGATGGCTCTGATCGGGGCGTTGCCGTGCAGCGTGGTCACATCGGGGGTTATTGATGGCCATGCGTTGAGCTCGCACCGGTCTGTCACAGCGCTCGTCACGCCGGTAATCGAACCCTTCACACGCAGCGTGTAGGCGGCATATCCTCCTGCCATGCAATATTCATACAGATTCACGCAGTTGTCGTCGACGCGCTCAACCGCGAAGAATGATCCGCACGACACGTTGCCGTCGGTGTAGCCCACTGTGCCCAGTGCGGGCATGGTAAGCAGTGCGGCTCCGTCGGCGCTCATGTCGCGCACGGTGAAGCCACCGTTGTAGTTCGTGCCTGAGCAATGCACGAGCAGGTCATGACCGCCGAGGCTGAAGAATGCCCCGCCCACCGAGTTGTTGCGGTTGGGGGCTGTGGTGCTGCCTGTGCCGGCGAGGAATGCCCCGAGGTCTTTGCCGTTGTAACGGTAGTATCCTTTGTTGCGCACTTGGTAGATGAAGTTGTCGGGGTCGTTGCCCACCGGTATCACATAGCCGGCGGTGCTGCCTGTGAGCGACAGTGTGCCCGATGTCGTGACGCCTGCCAGCTCTCCGTTGGCAATCTTCACCACGTTGACCACGGTCTGCTTGTTGGGAAAGAAATACACATATCCGCCCTCGGCCGAGAACACGTCGCCGCTTGCGCTTATGAAGTTGGTCTGTCCTGCATTTGTGAGCGAGAACTCAATGTCGGTGGCCTCGGTGCTGCCTTTTTTGTAGATTTTGAGCTTGCTTGGGGTGGCAGTGATGCCGTCGTTGCGCAATATCAGGTTGCCTGCGTCGTCGGCTGCGATGCCGTGTGAGTTGGTGCCTTTGAGGCCGGTTGTTACCTGGCCGGTGGCGTCATAAGCCACGAGGGTGGAAGTGCCGTAATTGTTCACGTAGAAGCGGCCGCCGCTCCAGGCGGCTTGTTGACCTGTGGTGTAGGTGCTCTTGCTGGAGTTGCTTATTGGGAAGTTGGCGGGTAGGGTGCCGTCGGCGTCGCTGAACTTATAAGTTGTCGAGCTCTCAATCTCAATGGGGTCTACCTTGTCGGGGATGCTGTCCCAGTTGATGTCGGCTATCTCGGGCATCTTTGATGGATAGAGGTAGTCGCAGGTCATCATATACACGCCCATGTTGCCGTATTTCGTGTAGTCGGCTTCCGAGTTCACGGTCCACACGGCCACCTGCAGACCGGCGTCGTGGAATTTCTTCACTGTGTGTATGTCGAAGTATCCGGCCTGGATGCTCGCGTTCACTTTCCACTTCACGCACCAGTCGAAGTGGTTGGCCCAATACTCGCCGGTGAGGAACTGGCAGTTGAGCTCGGGGTAATTGGTGCGTATATACTCGATTGATTGTTTCATCGACGTGAGGAACACAGCCTTGCTGTCGAGGTTCTTGGTCTTGACGAGTGTTGCCAGTCCGGCAAAGTTGCTCATGTCGTTGTTGTTGATGCCGGTGGTCCATTTCAGCTCTATCACAGGGATGACGTCTTTGGCCGCACAAATGTCGAGGTATTCCTCCACGGTGCATATCTTGCCGGTGTAGGTCACTCCTCCGCGTGTCTGTGTCAGTGTCTCGGCCTTAAGCTGCTCAAGGGTGGCGCTTGCCACAGTGAGCGAGCCTCCCAGGCTGCTTGTGCTCTCGTCGTGGCTTATCACGTATTTGCCATCGGCGGTGACGCGCACGTCACACTCCAGTCCGGCGTAACCATATTTTTCCACGCCGTTGGTATAGGCCTCTGTGGTGTTTTGAACTCCGGTGTAGCCGCCTCGGTGTCCCACGAATATGGGCTTCCAGGCATGGGCGCACAGTGTGACTCCTGTGGCTGCCATAAACAGTAGTAGTTTCTTAATAATCATGTTGCTAATGGTTTTGTGTGTCAATGATGTTATGTGGCAAATATAGTGAAAATTGCGCATAGCGCGGTGTTTGCCGGTGATTAAAATGGAAATATACGCCTGCTGGTGCATGCGC
>CAVIEK010000035.1:6929-21266 GCA_963641805.1 Bacteroides fragilis | reverse complement strand
CATTAATACCACATTCATCCCCCTCATTTGACTCCGGTTTTTTCCTCCACTATGATTTTTTGACAGAAGAACAAACGAACAAAAGCGAGGGGACTGTAGCTTTTTCCCCACAGCCACCTCGGTTTCTGTTTTTTGGGGGAGGTTCGAAGGCGGGCCTTGTAGGACACACCTCCGTTATGCTTTTGCCTGCAATATGGAGGGCATCAGTTGCCGTAAGTCACCCAATTGCCGGTGATTGAGTTATTGCTGCCGGCTGTGTAGGTGACAACGTTGCTGCCACCGGCATTGCTCTGGTAAACAGCAGGAAATGACAATGCGCTGCTGACTGTGGACCAAGCCATGTTAAGATTGGTGGGATACTGGTAAGCAGTGGCGTCGTTTGTGCCAAGCACGATGGCAGCCACAGGCACATTGTTGCCCGAGCCCCAATTGCCATCGGTGTGAATGGCTAGAGCCTCGGCCTCACTGCTCACATATCCATACTTCACGGCCTTTTCGTTGTCGTATTTAAGTATAAACTTGCTTTCGTCGACATTTGCAGTGCCACCACGCAGTATCATGGCTTGCCACCATCCTTCGAGCTCGGTTTTGCCTTTAATGTTGATAGTGGACGGGACATTGAACAGGACCGGAGTTGCCGCCTTGATCACACATTTGTTGAGCGTCACTTCCTTATCGGTGGTTTCAGTTGTGGCACTTGAGGCATCGGTCGCCAGGCCGTAACGCAGCGCATCGATATCAACCTCGGTGAGGTGTGTGGTCGAGTGCTGGGCATCCTTGATGAATATGCCATTTGTGTTGGGGAATTTCATCTGGACATTGGTCATCGAGAAGAACGATCCCGACTCAATGGTGAATATGGCTGCGTCGCCGGCATCCTTGAGCGATGTGATGCGGCCTTCTTTAATGGTGAGACTGCCCAAGACATCAAAAGAGCCGTCGACAGTCACCGACCACTGGTGCAGATTAACCGTTACGGTCTTCCCGGCAGGAATCACGATGTCGCCAACGTCGGCTATATTGTTCTCCACTTCGATATTCAAGTTTTCACCCTCGGCATTGATAGCCTTGGTAAACTCATCGGCAGTCTTTACGAAATAATTGAAATCGCCAACGCTTGTTTGGTCGTAGGCAGGTTTGATCTCAACATTAAACTCGCCGTCCTCAGTGAGCAGCGCGCCATAAATGTTGGTGCTGTAGTTGCGCTTCACAGGCACATTGGCATAAGTGCCCACGGGACTCTTGGCATCGCTTTTGAGTGTGACATCGACCACTTGCTTGGCGGTGTCGACGAGCAGATAGTTCATCGAAAGGTATTTGTAGCCTTCCTTCGGGAACGTCTCACCGCTGCCGGGGACAGCAGCCATTGAGAAAGTGCGGGTGGTGAGATTGGCAACCTTGCCGCTAAGCAAGTCGAGGGCATCGCCCACATTGGCGCTGACCTCCACCTCAGTGGCGGTCAGCTTGGGAGTGCTCAGATTGTAGTCGTCGAGATCGCTGGTGCCGATGTTGAGTTGGGCAAACGGGCGATAGAGCTTGACCACGTTGTCGGTCGAGGTGCCGTCGTAGTCATATTTCGCATAGAATGCGTCGAGGCTCTCATCGTTGGCATTCACTTTGTCGTAGTCGATGGTGAAGTTGTGGGCTGCGGCACTGAATGTGTAAGGAGCATTGGATGCCTTGGCGAAGAACACGATGTCATACTTCTTGTCGGTAGCGAGCTTCAGAGTGACTGTGGTGCTGAGGCTGTTGCCGTCAAAAGTTGCTTTACCATAGTCGGCATTTTCATCGGCATACAACTTGAGCGGCTTTGGGTCTGCCACGCCGTCCTCATACACAGCATAGTAGAGCTCGGTGGCGCTCTTGCCGTCACTATAAGCCTTGCGCGGGCCGTTGGTCTTTGCGCGCTGGGTTATGCCCGAGGGGAGCTGTGCGGTGAATGTCACGTTGACATATTCGCTATTACCGGGTTCATCCATGCCTTCCTTTTGGCACGATGTGCTGGCAAGCATCATGGTTGCCAATGCCATCATTGAAAAAAATCTTGTTTTCATCATCATGCTTTATTTTGAAGAGTCGAAACCATTTTCGTAATCATTATCTATCGTCACATTCACATTGCTTTCCCTGGTGAGCAAAGCGCCATAGATGTTGGTGCGGTAGTTGGGCTTGACCGAGGCGTTGGCATAAGTGCCCACCGTGCTCGTTGCATCACTTTTAAGGGTGACATCAACGAGCCCGTAAGCGTTCTCAACGAGCAGATAGGCCATTGCCAAATATTTGTAGCCGTCTTTTGTGAAGTTGCCGGTGGGAATCGCGCTCAGCTTGAACGACTGAGTCCCGATTCCGCTCACGTTGCCACTAAGCAAGTCGAGGGCATTGCCCACATTGGTAACCTCGAGTGCGGTCTGTGTGAGTTGAGTGCTTGATGCGGCATTAAATGTGTCAAGGTCGCTGGTGCCGATGTTGAGCTGGGCAAACGGACGCTTTAGCTCTACGGCGGTGGCGGTCGACGTGCCGTCGTAACGCACCTTGGCGTAGAAGGCGTCGAGGTTGTCGTTGTTAGCTTTCACATTAGAATAGTCGATGGTGAAATTGTGATTCTCGGCGCTGAATGTATAGGGGGCATTGGGCGCCTTGGCGAAGAAGACGACGTCGAACGTCTTGCCCACCGGGAGCTTTATCACCACCTTAGCCTTGAGGTCGGTGACAATGGCAGTCCCGTATTTTTTGTCGCCGAATGCGGCGAGCGGCTGCAAAGTGCCTTCGGCATCATACACGGCATAGTAGAGCTCGGTTGCTTTTGTTCCATCGCTATAGGCCTTTCGGGGACCATTGGCTTTCACACGGTGAGAAATGTCGGTTGGCAGCTGGGCGGTGAATGTCACATCGGCATAGCGGGTGGGCTCGTCGGCACTGTCGGCCCGACACGACACCATGGCAAGCACCAATGACACCAATGCCATCATTGATAAAATCCTTGTTTTCATTTTACGGTTTTGTTTTTAATGGAGCGCTACCGGCTCCGGTAAGTCTTATCCTTATTGTTTTTATCGTTCGTGTCAATTGTGGCGGCACATGGTCGCCGCATAGTTGTCCCGTGGGATGTGCACCTCTCAAATCACTGTAATTCAAAAGAATCACACAACACTGTGTTTATTGACCTCTTTAGAGACTCGGCACACACCGTTTTGAAACGTTTCCAAAGATATTCAACCGAAGTGTAACAGACATTAGAACAATGTTTAATTAGTGTAAATATTAAGTTATTTTATGTTAATGCCGTAATCATTGACAAAGAGAACCAGACTGAAGCAAAGCGGTGTGCGGTAGTCACACAGACATTACAATGTTTTTTTGGGAGAAGCACAAAAGAACAAATGAGCATAAGCCCAATGACTGCATTTCATTATTTCCCGCAGATTTACGTGGATTTTTCCCGAGGCGCGCTAAGGTGCTGGTTTTAATACAAGCGCGGAACGGCTTGATGCCGCTCCGCGCTATATTGTGTGTATGGGTTTCGGATTATTTGATGCCGAGTTTGGCTTTAACCTTGGCAGTCACGTCCTCTACGCCAGTACCGCGATAAAGAAGCACGCTTGCGTCGTAGATACCGGCATAGCCGCCTTCAGCGCCCACCTGCTGAATAGCGTTGATGAGCTTTTGCTGGATGGGGGCAAAGAGTGTTTCCTGCTGCTTCTGCAGATCGCTTTGTGCAGTCTGCTGGAAGTTCTGGAAACGCACTTGGAGGTCCTGGATTTCCTTTGCCTTAGCCTCGAGAGTGGCCTCGGCAGCCTTGCTCTTGGTGAGGTTGTCATACTCGGTGAGTTTTTTCTGATACTCTTCTTGCAGAGTCTTGCCCTGGGCGGTGTATTTGTCGCTTGCGGTCTTGAGAGTGTTTTGAGCAGTGGCCATTTCGGGCATCACGTTCATAATCTCAGTAGGGTTCACGGCGCCAAGTTTCACGGCCTGAGCCGAAACCAGCATAGGAGCAGCGGCGAGCACTGCGAGTAAAAATTTTTTTAGCATGATTTGATTGATTGTTTATTGTTTTTTTTGTTTTCTTGCATTGAGTCGTTGATGAGAAGTGTCATTTGGAATATCCGAGTTTGGCGAGCACCTCGTTGCTGATGTCGATGCGAGGCGAGGCAAAGACGATGCTCTGCGACGAGGCCCGGTCGAACACGGTCTGTATGCCACGCTCCTCGGCCACTTTCTTGACGGCATTGTAAACGTCGTCTTGAATGGGTTTCATGAGCGACTGGCGTTTTTTGAACAGTTCGCCCTGGGGGCCGAAGTACTTGTAGTTGAGTTGTGTGGCTTCTTTCTCCTTAGCCACTATCTCGGCTTCCTTTTTCTTTTTCTGCTCATCGGTGAGGAACACCATATCGCTTTGGTAGTTTTTATACATGGTGTCGGACTCCTTCTTGAGGTTGTCGACCTCGCGCTGCCAGCGTTGCGACACCTGGTTGAGTTGTTCGTTGGCCATCTCGTAGGCAGGAATGTTTTTAAGCACATATTCCATGTCGACGAGGGCAAACTTCTGCGCGCTCAGCTGCATGAATCCCGCAGCGAGCACCGCGATGACTAAGAATGCTAATTTTTTCATTTCGTTCTACTAATTTTATCGATATCACTTTTTCATTGCCATTGCGCATGAGCTTAGACTCGCGCCGGGGCAAATAGTTTATTGGTGCCGAAGTTGCCGTTTAGAATTCCTGACCGAGCACAAAGTGGAAGTTGCTTCCGCCCTTGCGGCCGAAGACGGTGTCGAAACCATAGCCCCAGTCAATACCGAGCATGCCGAGCATAGGCAGGTAGATGCGCACACCCACACCGGCCGAACGCTTGAGGTCGAACGGGTTGAACTTCGACACGCTCGTCCAAGCATTACCAGCCTCGACGAACAGGAGCGGATAGATGGTGGCACTTGTGGAGAGCATGAGCGGGAAGTGGAGCTCCATCATGAAGCGGTCGTAGGCATAGCCGTCGTAGCCGGTGGGGGTGAACTGGCCATTGTCGTAGCCACGTAGCGCGATGGTCTCGGTAGCATAAGTGTAGCTTCCCGACATGCCGTCACCACCCACATAGAATGTTTCGAACGGTGTCTTGATATACTTGTTCCAGCTGCCGAGCAGACCGATGTCGGCACGCGTCATAAGCACGAGAGTCCAACGGCCGTCGGGGTCGGTGAGCGGAGTGTAGGTGCGTGCCTGGAACTTAAGTTTCCAGTATTCGATCCATCGGTAGAGTTGCTTCTTGTCGGCCTCGCTGCTGCTTTGCGAGAGGCGTCGCCAGTCTTTTTTGCCGAACAGGCTTGCGGGCGGCGTGAAGCGGAAACTGAGCGAGAACGAGCTACCCTTGCGGGTGTAGAGCGGGTTGTCGATACTGTTGCGTGCCAGAGTGAGGCCAAATGTGATTGAGTTAGACGTACCGTTGTTCATATAATAGAGGTACTCCCAATTCTTGAGGCTATACCACTGGTAGCTGATGTCGGCGCTGAGGGTGAAGTAGTCGTCGGGCCACTTGAGGCGCTTGCCGAATCCCACGGTAAGGCCTGCCATCTGCAGATACTTATTGGGGTCGTAGGCGTTCTCGTAGGTGTTGTCGCTGTAGCTATAGTTGCTGTTATAATAGTAGTTGTTGTAGTAGTAGCTGTTTTGGTACAGACGGTTGTAGTACGACGAGTTGATACCGGTCTGGCGGCTATAGAAGGCCGACACCGAGAGAGAATTGGGTCGCTTGCCGCCGAACCACGGGTCGAGGAACGAGAGGCTGAAAGCGTTGTAGTATTTTGCGTTGGTCTGCGCGCTGATGGTGAACGTCTGTCCGTCGCCCTGCGGGATTATTCCTTTATACGATGATGGGTGGAAGAGGTTCTTCATCGAGAAGTTGGTGAACTTGAGACTCAACTTGCCTATGATACCCGTCTGTCCCCAACCGGCACTGAACTCGATTTGGTCGTTTGCCTTCGACTCGAGGTTGAGTATGATGTCGACCGTTCCGTTCTCCTCGTTGGGCTCAGGGCGGATGTCCATCTTCTCAGGATCGAAGTGACCGGTCTGCGCAATCTCACGGGCCGATCGCATAAGGTCGCTCTTGGAGAAGAGATCGCCCGGGCGCACACGGAGCTCACGGCGCACCACCTTCTCATACAGGCGGTCGTTGCCGTTGATGGTCACCTTGTTGATGCGTGCCTGCTTGCCCTCGTAGAGGTGCATTTCGAGGTCGACCGAGTCGCCCTGCACCTTGGTCTCGATAGGCACAAGCTGGAAGAAGAGGTAACCGTTGTCGAGGTAGAGGTTGCTCACCGCGTCATCGTCTTGAGTGGTGCGCTTGTTGAGCAGCTTCTGGTTGTAGACATCACCGTGCTCCATTCCGAGCACACGATTGAGCACAGCCGTGGGATAGACGGTGTTGCCCACCCAGTTGACGCTGTTGATATAGTATTTCTTGCCTTCATCTACCTTCAGGTGCACGTCAACGGTCTTGTCGTTGTAGTTCGAGACTGAATCCCAAAGGATTTTTGCATCGCGGTAACCGAGTTCGTTATACTTGTCAATGATCCGCTGCTTGTCGTCCTCATAATCAGAGCGCACAAACTTCTTTTGGCTGAAGAGCTTGATAAGGCTTCCCTTCTCGTTGGTTTTCTTCATTGTGCGCTTGATCTTACCATCGCTGAGCACACTGTTGCCGTCGATGTAGATTTTGTGCACTTTGATTTTCTCGTGCTTGTCGACCACGATATCGACAATCACCTCGTTCTGTTTGCTCAAGTCCTCGCTTTGGCGCACATTGCAGGTGGCTTTCTCGAAGCCCTTGGCTGCAAAGTGCTGCTTCACGATTTGCTCGATGCGGCTTGCGATATTCGGGGTAATCTGGTTGCCGGGCTGCAGGCCGAGTTTTTCCTGCAAGTCCTTGCGCTCGCCGCTCTTCACGCCCACATAGTTGATTTTGCTGATACGTGGCTGCTGGCGCAGGTTGAACACGAGCCAAGCCTTGTCCTTGTAGATTTTCGACACAAGGATTTGCACCTTGTTGAACAGGCCCTGGCGCCAAAAGCGCTTGGCGGCAGCCTTGAGGTCGTCGCCCGGAATTTCGATGCGCTGTCCCACAGAGAGTCCGGAATAGCCTATGATGATATAGTCCTCATAGTTGTCGACACCCTCGACCGATATTCCGGCAATCTCATATTTCTGAGGATTGGCCGAGAACACTATCTTGGGGTTGAACACAGTGTCGTTGACAGTCTTGGTGGCACCGGTAGTGCTCTGGGCCTGTGCCGCACGGCTTCCCGCCAGCACCGATGCAATCAGTAATAGTAATATCTTATATCGCATGTCACGTTCAGTTTTGTTCGTTTTGGGGGTTATTTATCTGTTCGCTCGTCTTGCCATAGCGGCGCTCGCGCGATTGATAGTCGATTATTGCTTTGAGAAATTCATCTTTGCCGAAGTCGGGCCAGTAGGTGTCGGTGAAATAAAGCTCACTATAGGCAGTCTGCCACATCAGGTAGTTACTCAACCTCAGTTCGCCGCCGGTGCGTATGAGCAGGTCGGGGTCGGGCATTTGGCTGGTAGCCAAGTGTGCGGTCACGGTTTCCTCACTGATGCTATCGGGATCGAGATTGCCATTGGCGGCCTCCAAGGCTATCTGTCGGCATGCCCGCGTTATTTCCCAGCGGCTTGAGTAGCTCAATGCCAGACACAGCACGAGTCCGGTACAGCGGCTTGTGGCACTGATGCACGCCTCGAGCCTGTCGATGGCGAATTGTGGCAACCGGGAGGTGTCGCCAATCATGGTGAGACGCACGTTGTTCTTAATCAAGTCGGGCGTCTGCTGCTCAATGCTCACCACGATAAGATGCATAAGAGCCTCCACCTCGTCGGCCGGCCGGTTCCAGTTCTCGGTCGAGAAGGTGTAGAGGGTGAGGTAGCCGATGCCTATCTCGCTGGCGATCTCGGTCACCTGTCTGACGGCCCCCACCCCGCTCTCGTGCCCAAGCGAGCGGACAAGACCATGACTCTTTGCCCAGCGTCCGTTGCCGTCCATTATGATGGCCACATGACGCGGGAGTCTTGCTCTATCTATTTTTTCAATCAACGACATCTGTAGAGAATGTGTGTGAATATATCGTTTTTGTGTTGCTATCGTTTCAATTCAATCATGCTGCCCCATCGCCCTACTCCACATAATGGCACTTGACGCACCGTTTACTGAACTCGTAGGTGATTGAGAAGGCGGCCACGGCATACCAGTCGGTGTTTTTGGCAAGACCGTGCTTCACGCGGTAGAGGTCGGACAGGCCGTCGAGCCTGTCGCCGAACGACTTGCGCATGGTAAACTCAAAGCCCAGATTTAAACGGTTTTTGAGTTTGAACTTGAGGCCGGCACCCATTGGGATCACAAAACTCACCGACGTCTTGCCACTTGTGGAAGCAAGCACACCGCTGAGGCCTAACACCATATAGGGACTTAGCCGCTTATACTTCTTGTAGCGCGGGCCGAAGCCGTAGTTCAAGAAGTTGAATTCAAACTGTCCGCCGAAGTCGACCAGACTCGATTTGAATTCATATTGCTCGCCAGCAGGCAGTTTCGACTGCATATCGGCGCTGTTGCCGCTGATTGAGGCGTAAAGCAGATTGGCCTTAAGAGCCCAGCGGCTGTTAGGATTGTAGCGGAACACGGCTCCGCCGGCGATGCCCGGGTGGCGGAAAAGGTTGCTTGTGTTCACATCGCCCAGATATCCGCTCACCCCCAAAGCAGGGCCTATCTCGAAGCGGTATTCTTGAGCCGAAGCAGCGGCAGGCTTCACCATTGCCGATATAGCAACGGCAACCGCAGCCAAAGCGCTGAGGCACTTGCGGGCAAAGCCGTGGCTGGCAGTGCGGCAATGGAAGCGGCGCTGCACGCTTTGAGAGCGGCTGTCGGGCGAAGTGCTGACGTTCATCAATCCTATGTATAAATTAATATATGTGTAATGGCATGTGGGCCGTGACACTACACGTGTCACCTCCCCATGAAGTTGCTATCAATAAACCGGACGCATGGCCATGCGCATGAGCACGCCACGCCAAATGGTGTTGAGCGGGGCACCATTACCGGCGCGGCCACCGAACAAATAGATATAGGGGCATTTCCACTCGCTTGAGTGCTGGGTGGGAGCCGTTGAGGCGGCTTTCCACGGCAGAGAGCCAGCCGAGAGGGTTTCCTCGTAGACGTAAGCCTGTGCCTCGCTGAACGACGGCACATAGGCAGGGAGCTGATAGATGGTGTCGGCCTTCTGCCACAACAGGCCCTGGTCGCGCGACGAGTAGACGGTGCGGTTGGCCGAGCCGTCGGCGAACACACCGCCGAGCACCATCCACGTCTCGTGGCGTGTGGCTGTGAAGTTGGTGGTGCTTACGTCGTAGGTGTAATATTTTATGAGCGAGGCATTCTTCAGGGCAGGCAGGTGACGCCAATTGGCATCGTTGCTGATGCGGGCCCAGGTAGAGCCATCGTAGCCCCAAGTAGAGCCGGTGAGCTTGCCATTGGCCATCATACCACCCACAACCATCGCCTGATGGCTCGTGGCCCACGTGTTGGAGGCGCTGACCATCTCGGAAGACCCACTCACGGGGAAGCCGTCGTCGACCTGCGAGGGTGAGAAGCTGCCTGGGCGAGGATATTCATCGTAGTAATACTTGCCGTCGGCTGTTGTGACGCCGAGCACGCGGTCGTTGTAGCCACCCTTGATTGAATACCAGTTTTGTCCTGTTGCGGTCCAAGTGGATCCTTTGTCGGTAGAGCGATAGAGGTCGCCTGTGGCCGAAAGGATATACACGTCGGACTTGGTGGCTGTGAGCGACTGCACCTGAGGGGTGAAGCCGAAAGAGCAAGCCGTTGTGCTCCATTGCTTTTGGCTGGGTGAAGCCGCTGTCGACAGTGAGTAGGAGCCGCCGTTGTCGAGCAGACAGAGCCACTGGCCGCCTACGCACACCGTCTTGGAACGGGTGGTGGCACTGACGGTTCCCGGCAGGTCGCGCTTGAGGCTACGGTCCCAGTAGATGGAGTCGGGCTCTGTGGTGTGCACATTCACCTCGACACGGTAGATGCGCACGTGGCTTTTGTCGTTGGAAGTGACGGTGAGCTGCACATTGCCGGTAAAGTCAATGCTGTCGGTGGTGGTGCTTGTATAGTCGAAAGTGGTGTCGGCCATCACTTTGCCGCCCGACACCATGAACTGTGCGGTCGACACCGAGTGCGGGAATGTGATCGACACCGTCAAGTGGCGCACGTCGGTGCCCACAGGGAGTGAGTCGGGGTTATAGATGATGCGTCGGTCGGGGTCGATGACAAAGTGCACCGAGTCGAGATTATCAAGCACGTCGTCGTTCTCACCGAGCGAGAATTCAGAGATGAGAGTCGACGAAGTGGAATAGCTTCCGTAGTAGTCGCTGCTTGACGACGAGCTGTCGTTGCAAGAAGTGTAGCCGAGTGCCAGCATCAGGCACAACAGTATGTAAACCGGAGTTTTTATCTTCATTTATTTCAATACGTTTTTGAAATTGCAAATTTACAATAAAAGTTTGACAAATGCGCGACAGCCTTGCCCTTTTCGCAGTCGCGAGGGCACAGTGCTGGCACTTTCGGCTTGTAAAATTAATATTAAGCCCGTAACAATCGGCACCAATTTAAGATATAAAAGTGAAGTGGGCAGTTTTTTACACCTTTTTAACTTGATTGCGGCAAGTGGCAATAAGGTTGCCGTCGGCCCATGCCATGCGGCAATCGCGGGCAGGAACACAGGCCGGAGCCTCAACCCCATGCGCCACGGTGCGCGTGCCATGCTCAAGGCGCACCTCATCCCAGGCACCGGCAGCGAGCATCTGGTCGAGAATAATCTTGCCGCCCTCCACCATCACGCTCGTCACGCCCCGGCGGTAGAGGTCGCGCAGCCATGTGTCGGGCCTCGACGTGTCGAGCTTTACATATGTGACACTTCCCTCAGTGCCGTCTTTCAGCGCGTTGTAGACGATTGTGGGCAATCCGTCGGTAAACAGGCGACATCCTGCCGCCACACTGAGGTTGCGGTCGAGCACCACCCTGAGCGGCGACGAGCCGGGCCACAGCCGGGTGGTAAGACTGGGATCGTCGGCCACGACGGTGCGCGCCCCCACCACGATGGCATCAGCCATGGCACGCTCACGGTGCATCAGGGCCAATGTGACTGCGGTGGAGATGTGCAGCGGATGTTCTTGGGCACCTGGCAGGAGTGCGATGAAGCCGTCGGCGGTCTGTGCCCACTTGAGCTGCACCCACGGCAGCCCCGTGGTGTGGGCCGTGAAGAACCGTCTGTTTAGCTCACGGCACTCGTCCTCGAGCACCCCAACCACCACCTCGGCGCCCGCATTGCGAAGCATGGCCACGCCACGACCGCTGACCAGATCGAAGGGATCG
This sequence comes from Bacteroides fragilis, assembly GCA_963641805.1. Classification (GTDB taxonomy): domain Bacteria; phylum Bacteroidota; class Bacteroidia; order Bacteroidales; family Muribaculaceae; genus Sodaliphilus. The sequence goes on along the minus strand of CAVIEK010000035.1, from coordinate 9,824 downwards.
AGCGTACCTACCACCACACGGCGAATGCCCACATCGATGAGCAGTCTGGCACACGGCGGAGTCTTGCCATAGTGCGAGCACGGCTCGAGAGAGACATAGATGGTCGACTCGGGAAGGAGGGCGCGGTCGGCATCAGAGACCGACGCCACGGCATTGACCTCGGCATGTCCCTTGCCGCAACAGCGGTGGAAGCCCTCGCCTATGATGCGCCCGTCATGCACTATCACCGCTCCCACCATAGGATTTGGCGAGGCATGGCCGGCGCCCTGAGCCGCGAGTTGAATGGCTCGGCGCATGTATTTCTCGTTGATTTCCATAATTCGCTACACGTTATTCCATTGCAAAGATACCTTTTTTTGGCAAAGGTTGCAATGACAAGTTTTTTTCGGTTTTCACAACATTTTCATTAAATTTGCGACATGACTACCCAAGAGGCCATAAGCTCATTCAAGAAACGGTTGCGCGGAGTGTGGCCGGAGCGCGAGCTCGGCCAGATGATGCGCATCATCATGGACGAAGTGATGCACTACACCCCCGTCGACATGATTATCCACGACCACGACGACCTTCCCGACTTTTTTGCAGACAAGCTCGACCACATCATAGGCCGGCTGCAGCGGCACGAGCCGTTGCAGTATGTGCTTGGCGTGACGCGTTTTCACGGTCTGCGCCTTAAAGTGACGCCAGCCACACTGATACCGCGGCCGGAGACCGAGATGCTCGTCGACATCATCACCGATGCCAACCAGCAGCCCGACCTCAGGGTACTCGACGTGGGCACGGGCAGCGGATGCATTGCCCTGGCCCTCTCGCGCACACTGAAGTGGCCACAGGTGACAGGCACCGATGTCTCGGCAGCCGCCCTCGATGTGGCACGAGCCAATGCTCGGCAGCTGAAAGCGCACAACGTGGATTTCAAGCTGCAAGACATCACTCAGGCCACACCGCCACACGAGCCGGCGCACGACGTGGTGGTGAGCAATCCGCCCTATGTGTGCCAGAGCGAGCAAGAGCAAATGGAGGCCAATGTGCTCGACTATGAGCCTCACACGGCCTTGTTCGTACCCGATGCCGACCCACTGATGTTCTACCGGGCAATAGCCCGCTACGCCACAGCCGACCTAGTGCCAGGCGGGCGGCTCTATTTCGAGATTAACCAGACACAGGGCGAGGCAACCGCATCGATGCTTCACGGCATGGGATTCGGCAACGTGGCCATAGAACGCGACCAATATGGCAACGAGCGGTTTGCCTCAGCCACATGGCAACCATGACGGCGCATCACACCCAACATTTAAGGACACTATCAACAATAAAAACTCAAAAAAAACATTCACATTAATTTATTATGGGAGGATTCTTTGGCACAGTGGCACACGAGGCGTGCATCACCGACCTGTTTTACGGCACCGACTACAACTCACACCTGGGCACACGACGCAGCGGTCTGGCCACCTACGACCATGAGCGGCGCAGCTTCACGCGGTCGATTCACAATCTTGAGAACGCATACTTCCGCAACAAGTTTGAGGGAGAGCTCGGCAAGTTCACCGGAACGTCGGGTGTGGGAGTGATCAGCGACACCGACCCGCAGCCCATCTTGCTCAACAGCCGTGTGGGACGCTTCGCCATAGTCACCGTAGCCCACATCACCAACATCTCAGAACTTGAGATGGGTCTGCTCGAGCGAGGGCATCACTTCTCGGAGCAGAGCAGCGGAGTGAACCCCACCGAGCTGGCGGCACTGCTCATAACCGAGGGCGACACACTAGTCGACGGCATAGTGCGTGCCCAAGAGGCCATCAAGGGGTCGTGCTCGATGCTGCTGCTCACCGAGAAAGGCATTGTGGCCGCACGCGACCGCCTGGGGCGCACCCCGATTGTGGTGGGACGCAAACGGGGAGCAATGGCCGTGAGCAGCGAGTCGACAGCATTTCCCAACCTCGACTACGAGATTGACCGTTACCTTGGCCCCGGTGAGATAGTGCGCATTAGCGCTGACGGCGTGGAGCAACTGCGTCCCGCACGTCAAGAAATGCAGGTGTGCTCGTTCCTGTGGGTGTATTACGGATTTCCCACGTCGTGCTACGAGGGGCGCAATGTGGAAGACGTGCGTTTCAACATAGGCCTCAAGATGGGTCAGAGCGACGATGCCAAGGTGGATTGCGCATGCGGCATACCCGACTCAGGCACCGGTATGGCACTTGGCTACGCCGAAGGCAGGGGTGTGCCATTTCACCGGGCCATCTCGAAATACACGCCCACATGGCCCCGCAGCTTCACGCCCAGCAACCAGGCCATGCGATCACTGGTGGCCAAGATGAAGCTCATACCCAACCGAGCCATGCTCACCGGCAAGCGTGTGCTCTTTTGCGACGACTCGATAGTGCGCGGCACCCAACTGCGCGACAACACCCGCGTGCTCTACGACTACGGTGCCAGCGAGGTGCACATGCGCATCTCGTGCCCGCCGCTCATCTACGGATGCCCGTTCATAGGTTTCACAAACTCGAAGAGCGACCTTGAGCTGATCACCCGCCGCATAATAGGCGAGCTAGAGGGCGACCCCAACAAGAACCTCGACAAATATGCCACCAGCCACTCACCCCAATACGAGAAAATGGTGGAGATGATACGCGAGCGGTTCGGACTCACATCACTCAAATTCAGCACTATCGAAGACCTCATATCGGCCATAGGGCTGCCCAAATGCAAAGTGTGCACCCACTGCTTCGACGGATCGAGCCACTCGTGAGCCACCTTGCCGCCAAAGGCGACGGCACAATGGCTTCAAGCCAGACCGCATCTGCCAGAATCCTTAATATTTTCACATTGTATGGCAACATAAAATTTAAAAAGATTGAATTTTACCCGAAATTATTATATTTTTGCATA
>CAVIEK010000035.1:0-6871 GCA_963641805.1 Bacteroides fragilis | reverse complement strand
GTGTTTTGTGTGCAATCGCATAGTGAAGCCCGAGGCGGGTTACATCCACCCATAGGGTCAAAACAGCCATAGGCTCTGCTAGAAGCAACGAACTTCAACGTCCCCAAAAACCATGGCAAAACCGAACACAAGGCACTGCAAAACGCATAACCAGCCAAAAGCCCGGCGGCAGGTCGCACCCGATTTAGAGGGGGAGGCGCGCCCGGCCACCCGACTCCTACGGCTAAACAAAAATAGAGAACAGTAACCAAAATCCCCCTAATCACTAATTATCATTTTATATGAGAAAAGTCACAACTCTACTACTGGCGCTCTTCATCACCGCAATGGCGGGAATGGGGGCGAAAGCCCAGCAGGTTGCCGACTTGGCCAAAGTGCCCGCCAGCGAGCTGAAAGCTCCAGGCGCAGGCAATGCGGCTAAAGCCACAGGCACCATGCAGGGCGCGGTAGCCCAAGCGAAGTTCACTCTGGTGGACGGCGCTGCCAAAGCCACAGCCGTGACTGCTAAGCGCACCAAGGCGAGAGCCAAGGTCCAAAGCATAAACGACCTGGAAGGCAAGTATGTGATGAGCTTCAAATCGCTGACCACATCGCTTGGCGACGGAGGCTCATCGGTGACCATCAAGAAACTGTCGGCCGACAGCATCGAGATCCAGAACTTCTGGACAGCGACCGTGAATGTGCGCGCCAAGGTGAATGCCGACATGAGCATTGAGATCCCGAACCAAAAGCTGTATGACCACACCACCTACGGTCCCATCGACCTTGCAGTAATCACGACTGCAGGCAAACCTGACCGCACCCAAGCAATCAAGGCTCAGGTGAACGAGGACGGCACCATCTCGATTTCGAGCTGGTGGGCCGCATTCGTCGTGGAAGGCTCCAACAAAGACAACTTCCTTGTGGCAGCCTACAACGCAGCCCTCGAGAAGAGCAACGCCACCATGGGCGTCACATTCTACAGCGACAGCACATCGACAGCCGACGATCCTCAGACATGGAACGTGATTGTGACCCAAAAGGGCAAGAATCTGGTGAGCGTTAAGAACCTGGGCAACCACGGCCAGACCCTCGATGTGGTGCTCAAGTCTGACTCCACATTCACCATCGCTCCGCAGATCACATGGACATCGGGTACCACCATGGGCGACTTCTACCTCTACATGGTGACCGACGCATGGGCAAAAGGAAACTACACATCACCCATCACCGGAAAAGGCACCGAGACCGAACTGTCGTGGGGCCCGTGGGTGATGCTGAGCACCAACAAGTATTACACAGGCAAGCTCAACAGCGCCGTGATAAAGATCGACGGCTTCAAGTTTGAATATCCGCAAGCCGCGTCAGAGAACTTCACCGGCGCAGGTACCGAAGCCGATCCCTACCAGATTAAGACACTTGAAGATCTTGTGGCCCTGTCCGAGAAGGTGAACAACGACCCCGACCGCAGCTATGCCGGTCCGGTCATCTTCCACACCAAGACATTCTTGGGCAAATACTTCAAGTTGATGAACGACATCGACATGACCGGCTACCGCTTTGAGCCAATAGGCAATAAGTGGAACCAACGCTTTGCCGGCACATTCGACGGCGGCGGCCACACCCTCAAGGGCCTGGACATCAACACCGGCTCCAACGGATATGCCGCCCTCTTCGGCATGGCCGACACTGCAGCAGTGATCAAGAACATCAACGTGACCAACGCCAACGTGGTAGGCGCATCATACTACGCCGGAATCATCGGTGGCTACATAGTGGGCAAGATTGAGAACTGCCACACAACAGGAACCGTGCAGAACGACGGTATCACAGCTGCCGGCATCGTAGGCCTCGGCACCGATGTCAAAGACTGCACATTCAGTGGTACAATCATTGCCAACGGCGGCTACGGAGGCGGCATCGCAGGCCAGGTTTACGGCGAGATCAACAACTGCCACGCGGCAGCCACCATCAGAGTGGGAGCACCGGCCGACACCTATACCGGCGGCGGCATAGTGGGCATGCTCTATGGATTCAACTCGGCGTGCCGCAACAGCTACTTCACCGGCACAGTCGACGGAACACTGCACTCCAACCTCTACATCGGCGGCGTTGTGGGTCATGCCTACCGCGGCACAGTAGAAAGCTGCTTCGCGCAAGCCGACGTCTATGGCTACGACAACGAGTCGTCGACCGGCGGTATCGTGGGACAGATTACCGGCGGCGTGCTGAGCGACGGATACTTCAACGGCTACGTGCAGTCGGGCAGCTCACGCATGACCGGCGGCATCACCGGCTGCGTGCGCTATTCGACCAACAACGACGGCTCTATCGAGCGCCAGAGCACAATCAAGAACTGCTACTTTGCAGGACGCATCAAGGCCGAGAGCTACCTCTACGATCCCAAGACTGAGATCCGCGAGACACTCGGCAAGCTCTACAACGAGAATACCGTTCCCACCATTGAGAACATCTATTACGACAAGCAGATGGTGCCCACATTCGGCTCAGTCCAGTATGGCGCACTCACCAGCGAGCTCACCAGCGCATCCGGCCCCAAGGGCTTCAGCGCCGACAAGTGGACTTTCACCGAGGGATACTATCCCCGCATCAAGGGTCTCGACGACAACGACGTGGCCAAGCTCAGCGCCTCGGTGCTGACACTCGACAGCGATTTCCCCGACAACACGAGCTACATCACCGTCAGCCCCACAATCAACCTGCTCGGCACCACAAAGGTGGCCATACTGGTTAACGGCGGATACTTGAGCAACAAGGGCCACTGCGGAAGCATTGTGGGCAACACCTACAAGCTCAACGAGACCTTCGGCAACGACACCATAGTCATCTATAGCGCCGACAACAGCATCCGTCCGCGCTTCTACACGGTGAAGGCCGCTCCCAAGTTCTTCGAGGGCAACGGCACTGCCGACAAGCCATTCCTCATCAAGACTAAGGCCGACCTGATCAAGCTCGGCGACCTCACGACCAACGTCGAGCAGTATTTCGCAGGATCGTATTTCCTGCAGACTAATGACATCGACATGGAGAACGACACCACGTTCGTGGGTATCTGCAACAGTCTGACCAACCAGTCGAAGTGCCGCTTTGCTGGCACCTACGACGGTGGTGGCCACGCCATTCACAACATGGTGCTCACCTACGTGAGCTGGACAGTGCCTCCCACCGAGACATCGATGGGTACCCCCAACTCAAAGGGGCCCAAATCGTCGATCTACAAGGGTTTCGTGGGCAGCCTTGAGAACACAGGTGTGATCAAGAACCTGACCATTGCAGCCGACTGCCGCATCGACACATGGGGCTATGCCGGCACATTCGTTGGCTACAACTACGGAACCGTGGAGAACTGCAAGAACTACAGCGACTTCTACAGCTACAGCACCACTGCAGGCGGCATCGTGGGCTACAACAACCCCGGAGCCCTTGTGAAAGGCTGCTACAACGAGGGTACCGTGTATTGCGGCTACGCCACAGCAGGCGGTATCGTAGGTGTTAACGCCGGCACAGTTGAGGAGTGCCTCAACGTGGGCGATGTGGTGGTTAAGCAGATCTCAAACTTCGTCAGCGCCGAAAACAAGTTGCGCTTTGCGGCCGGTATCGCCGGCTCATCGATGGGTGGCGTGTTCAGAAACTGCGTCAATGCCGGACACTGCTACGCAATGGGCGGCATGGTTGCCGGTTTGGCAGGCTCGTTCAACAGCACCATCGTGCACGACGGAAAGAACGATGTGTACACATCGATTAACTACGGCACACTCTTCTCCAACAACAAGAAGTATATCTCCACCATCGGCAACCTTGGAGCCAACGGCTACAACAAGGAAGGCAAGATTGAGGGATTCTATTACGACGCCCAGCTCACCGGCCAATTGGCTGCAGCCAACAGCATCTGCCCCGGTGCAGTGGGTGCTACCACCAAGCAGCTCACCAGCGGTGAGGCTCTCGACGGCTTCTCGACCGACATTTGGCTCTTCAGCGCAGGCCAGTACCCCACACTGAAGCGCTTTGCCGATGAGCCCAAGGCACTTGCGGCAGCAAAGGCTGTGATCACGATTGCCGACGGTGAGACTGTGAAGGGACTCAAGAGCAATGCCACCCTGAGCGCCGACGGCGCAAAGTGGCAACTCGCCAGCGGCAACAAGTTTGCCATTGAGGGCAACACACTGAAAGTGCCGTCGGTGACCGAGTTTACCTACGATACACTCACCGTGTCGCTCAACGGATTCACACGTCCGATCGAGCTGGCAGCCCTCAAGCCCGTGCCTCTTGAAGGCGACGGAACCGAGGCCGACCCGTATCAGATCAAGACCACTGCCGATTGGAACAGTTTCGCACAGTATATTGCCGAAAGCCAGAATCAGTTTGAAGGCAAATATGTGAAGGTGATGAACGACATCGACTTCAGCGGTGTGACCCTGATACCGATGGGCTACGATGCCATCACCAGCTTCGGAGCCACCATGCTCGGCAACAACAAGACCATAAGCGGCATCAACTTCACAGGCACAGCCACCTACCAGGGTGTGTTCCTCAACATGAACGCCGCTTCGAGCATCCATGACCTCACTCTCAAAGGCAAGGCCACATCGGCCAAGGGCTATGTAGGCGGTTTTGCCGGCCGCACAAGCGGCAGCTTCTACAACTGCCACAACCAGATGCGCGTTGAGGCCACAGCTGCGGGCTCGGCAGGTTTCGCTGCCCAGGTTGAGGGTGACGTGAAATTTGTGAACTGCACCAACGACACATCGGTTGTCAACACCAAGGGCGTGGTCGGCGGCTTTGTGGCCAACACCACCGGCACCAGCAGCACCAAGTTCATCAACTGCCAGAACAACGGTAACATCACCAACAACGGCAGCGGTAAGAACGTGGCAGGCTTCGTGGCACAAGGCTACAACATCGAGATGCGCAACTGCGTGAACACCGGTGAAATCAACGCATCGAAGTGTACGGCAGTTGCCGGTTTCGTGGGCTATATCCAAGGAGCCGACACGCTCAAGCTCATAAGCTGCCACAACGACGGAGAAGTGCTGGGCGCATCAAGCGGCGCAGGCCTCGTGGGATCTCCCAACACCAGCTACACCGCAGTTCATACCCCCTACTACATCGATAGCTGCTATAACACAGCCAACATCGAAACACTCACCAAGGCCACTTACAGTACGGCCGGCCTCGTGGCTCTCATCACACCCAACACCGTGATAAAGAACAGCTACAACACAGGCAACATCCTCAGTACGCAGGCAGTATACACCGGCGGTCTGTGGGGTGCTGACTTCGACCCGACCAGTACCGACGACGCCATCTATGTGAACAATTGCTACAACACCGGCGACGTGGCCGGCGTGAACTATGCAGGCGGCATCGCAGGATCGGTTCCGGCCTACACCTACATCACCGACTGCTACAACACCGGAGCCATCTCGGCCAACTTGGGCGGCGGCGGCATCGCAGGCGGCATTATGGGCAACGGCGTGGAGCTGCTGCGCTGCTGGAATTCTGGCCAAGTGACCACCACAGCTAATGGCGCCGGCGGCATCAACGGCTACGGTAGCTACAACGGCACCATCACCGACTGCTTCAACACGGGCAACGTGGCCTGCGGCACACAGGCAGCCGGCGGTCTCGGCGGCCAGTCACGCGTCACCTATCGCAACTGCTACAACACCGGTACAGTGAGCGGCCCCACCCAGGTGGGCGGTCTCGTGGGCCAGACAGGCACAGCCACCAGCTACGGCACATCATTCTACAACTGCTACAATGCAGGTAAGGTGGTGCCGGCAGAGGAGTTGTGCGGCAACCTTGTGGGCACCACTGCCGCCAAGCAATGGGGTGCCAACAATGTGCTTGAGAACTGCTACTATGTGACAAGCTACGGCACATTCGAGCAAGACACCATCGGCGGTACAGGCATGACCATCGCCGCCCTTGCCAAGGCAACCAATCTTGTAGGCACATGGATCTACGGCAACGACTATGAGCTGCCAGTGATTCCAGCATTTGCCGATAACGACAATGCCAAAGCAAACTCGGCCGTTCCAGTCATCGACGACAACGACACGTTCAACAACGTCACCAAGTCGTTCCACATCGGCTGTCCGGCAGGTGTTGAATGGAGCACCAGCAACCCGATCATCAAGATCAGCGGCGACTGGGCCTCAATCACCGGAGCAAGCACCGACGAGGTTCAGCTCACATCCACTTGCGGCCAATTCAGCCACGTGTGGACACTGAAGCTCAACACCACTTCTGGCGTGGCCGACAACGTGGCCGACAACGTGGCTGTGGTTGGCGAACGCTACTACACAGTAGGCGGCATTGAGGTAGCCAAACCGGCCAACCACGATGGCCAAGTGTATGTGGTAGTGCGCAAGTATAGCGACGGAACCGCAAAGGCAGAAAAGATTCTCGACCGATAAGCCTCACGGCTATCGCACCTGAATATCCCCAAAGCGGGGCGACAGGATTTAATTCCTGCCGCCCCGCTATTTTCTTCCGTCACAAAGAACAGTCACGACCAAATCAGTCATTGGAATTTTCCTCAACAAAAAAGACACACGAGGCCCCCACACAACCCGTAAACTTTATCAACCTGAGGGAATCCACGTAGTCTATGGACTATTTATATAGACAGCATGTCAGAAAGAGACGTTTTGCAGAATCCAAATAGAAGTGCAACGTTTTGATGCGTAAATGCATGAAAAACACTGCAGGGGAGCCTGAGCGGCGGGGACGCAAAGTCCCCATGAGCGTCCGACAGCAATGTGAAAACAAGAAAAGGAGGCCGGAGCCTCCCTAAAATCAATTAATTTTGCATTGCTATGTACAAACAACTGACTTCAGAGCAAAGGTACGCAATATACCTTGGAAT
>CAVIEK010000034.1:13086-21739 GCA_963641805.1 Bacteroides fragilis | reverse complement strand
CCCCTATGTAGATGACTTGAATTGTAAAGTAACAGGCAGCAACATTGCCCCCGAAGGCAATGTTCCGCTCAGAGCCAGCCGCACAGTGCGCAACGGCGGTGACAGCAACCTGACAGTTATGGGGGCGTCAATACTCCCCGAAGCGCTCACCGCACCCACCACAAATCCATGGCAACTTGCCCCGCGCTCGCCGTTAACGGCCAAGCGCACGCTTGCATGCTGTGACATCAGCCGCCACATAGCCAACGAGGACCGGACAGGAAATCCGCTATTAAGCTCTATGGGATGTGACCGGTAGCACACAGGCACCGATGCGGCCTCAGTCTCATTGCCAAAGTCAAGCACCTCACCCCCGGCCGTCACTGCCAGTGCCCTACCATCATAGCCGTAAAGGCTTGAGGCCGAAAGCGAGCGCGACCACAACCGACCAGTCGCCCCCGACACCATGCTTACAGCGCTATCGGCACTGAGGACGGCCAGCTCATCGTGCACATTATCCCAAGCGAGACCAACCACAACACCGAGACCACGCGCAACGCAAGTGGACTTTGCCCCATCGACACGGTATAGGCCGCCATCACCCGCCGACACGAACCACACGCTATCGCTTCCGCCAGCCACCGGACTCGCCTCGGCTATGCCTCCTCGGCGCAACAAGCGGGCATCACCATAACTCCCTGACGTGAGTTGCGGCAAAGCATAAAGAGCCGAGCGCGTGAACACATACACCGGATAGCGTCCGAAACCGCTCGAATAGATGGGGCGACACGCCGAGGCTATCGCCAGCACAGTGTCGGTGCCCACAGAATGAACCGACTCCACTACATGCGGATTACCCATTGCCGTAACCGCCACCGTGCCAAGCGCCATGTCGCAGTCGTTGCAAGCCACATCAGACCCACATTCCGATACAGGCACAAGCGCATTGTCGGCAAAGCCGGTGCTATAGGCCACCGCCATCGAGGCACCAGACACGCCCCACAAGTCGGTTTCCCAAGCGGTAACAGCCCCGTCGGCATCGGCCACTACCTGGATGCGCACATGCGTGGCACGCGCATCGGGATAAGCCAGCAAGGGTGACACAGCACACGGCACAAACGGCAGCCTCCCGCCCGACACTACAATGGCGGTCGCATGGTCGGTCGACAACGTGGCTGTCATTGTCCACGAGCAACCTCCCTGTGCAGCGCCAGGGCGGCACACCTGCCACAAGTCCCACGGGTTGACACAACGCCACTTCCCCACCCCTATCATGGCCCTGCCGCCATGCAAGGCCAAAGCCGATGGCACCAAGAGGCGCGACAGGCGTGCATGAATCAGCGCGGCATCGGCCGAAGTCAGCATAATACCGCTCGGCATCGGAGCAAGCATTGCCTGAGTCACTGCCGACGGGAATGCGACGGTAGCCGACTTGCCCACATTGGCTGCCGCGAAAGTTCCGGAATCGAGAAGCGACAAATGCGACGTGGAGGCCACCACACGCCACTTACCGCCAAGTAGAGATGCGGCGACGGCAGAAGCCGACGGGGCAGCCAACCCGAACTCGAGCACATTGCGCCGCGTGCCGGTTGTAGAGACCGCACTGCGACAAATGAGCGAAGAGCCCTGCAACCCCATGCCGACAGCATCGGTCACAAGCACATCGACAGCCTTCACTATTCCATGCCAGCAATCGGGAATGCCACCATGCACAGTAATGCCAAGAGCATAAGACGGCAACACGAGCGAAGCGGCAGGAACTCCGGCAAATTTACCGTCAGAGACAGCGACATCGGCCGTGACCGACGTGGAGGCAAGCGTGGCAGCGCCAAGCATCACTGGTGCGCTTAAAAAGAGGTAACTGTCATCAAACAGCCTCACGCCGTAGCGGGCAAGCACAGCCCCGGTAAACCGCCCGCTGGCCGCCGAGGATGTGGCTGCTGCGGAAAAGCCGCGCCTCAACTGAGCCTGCAGCGTCTCGCGGTCGGTAACTGTCAGCGCCGTGGGCCAATTGGGATAAGGCTCGGCGAACTCAACTGCTGCGATACCGGCCGTGATGTCATAGGCATCGGCTTCGCTCAGCGTGATATGCGGCACAGCGGCTTGCGGGTCGAGCACCGAATATGATCCGTGGGCATCGGCACGCAAAACCCACAGGCGGCCAGCAGTGGCTATCACCACATAGTCACCCAACCCGCACGCCCCCACAGGCTCAGAGTCGAGCAAGACCACATGTGTGCCGCCGCACGACACATCAAGTCCTTTCACAGAAAGCATCATCTGGCCACACGATGCGTTGTGCACAAGCAGCAGGCGGCTTCCGGCCGGCACAGAGCCTATGCCAGTAGGGACACCCGCCACTTGAAGCGACGATTCGCGCTCACGCATGTTGAGTGCCACGGCCGCCTCGCCAGCGGCGGCGGCTTCGCCATTGTGCATCTGCCTCACGGCATGCGGCACCACCGTGATTGTTGTCGCATGCCGCCGGGTTTTGTTTCTCATCATTTTTCAGTAAAATTACAGGTTAATGGTTTCAAGGCCGCTAAGTTAGTCACACAAGGGCGCTCACGCCACATCAGCAAGTCATGCCACCTCACCAGCTTATAGCCTATAAGTAGAGCTAAAACACTACAAGAGAAGAAATTAACAAAGTACACCCGACAGCAAACATCTCTTCGCATAAAAAAATGTAATTATTTTCCAAAAAAGTGTGTTTTTTATTTGGAAAATCTGTGCAACGTCACTATCTTTGAAATCACAAAAAGACACTGACATTGATTCAATGAAAAGAATACTTGAATTGGTTCTATTCTGATGAAATATATATGTTTTTATAGATTGTAGATTTTAAGGAGCCAACGCTGTGAAGCGCCGGCTCTTTAATTTTTGGACAATCACGCACGGGTCTTCCAAAATCCGGAATAATGGCTCGCCTTTACTGACAATCAAACACTTAGACAATTACCATTCTCTCCAATCCCTTTATACACACGACAAAAAAAAGACAAAGGTGCTAATTCGCACACAATGCAAAGATAATGTCGTCAGCGATAGTCAAGTGTTAAGCAAAGATCTTGAAATAAATAGCCTACGCAAGCCGAAACTGTAACGAGAAACATGCTCATTTGCATTCCACCCCTCCTAATTCTGGCAGATCAAAAAAAGGGGCAAAGCAGTATGGATTGCTGCTACACCCCTCTGATTGGTATAATCGTTTCGTGTATATATTCTCTAACGTGACGTCATCAGCCGGATTTCTGCATTAAAACGGGAGTTTCGACAGAATGCGGCCAAACTGCTTGGCTCCTTCTTTGAGCTTGCCACCCACCATTGGGACAAGCAACTTGGGTATGTCGAGTTGAATGGTGGCTACTGCCTGTGTTGTATCGGCGCCAGTCGACTCGAGGTCAATCCGAAGGTTGAAAGCCACCGGCGAGCGCATGGCTCCATAGACGACACATGTGGGAGACACAGCCTCTACCACTCCGAGCTTGATGGGCCCCATAGGAGTTTCGATGCTTAGCGAATCACCCTCAAACTTCACATTCTGCAAGTTGTCGAGCACATCTTGCGGAAGCTTGTCGGCAGCTTCCTGCACTTGCGACTTGAGAGCATCGTTGAAAGTTCCGGGATGCGACAGGCGGTCAAACACGCGGTCGATGCCGGCTGCGATTTGCGCCACGTCGCTTTTATACGTTTCCATAATTCCTTACTGTTGTGTTTTTTATTCGTTAATTCTCAAAATAGGGGGATTCCCCATGAGAGAAGGGTGGGATGTGACGGCCGCAATCAGTCGATTTCAATGCTGCGGGGCGTCCACACCGACGGGTCCTCGCGCCACTGCTGCAAGCATTCCACGTCTTCCTCCTTAATATAATTAGTAGCTACTGCTGCCTTTACCATTGAGCTGTAGTTGCTGATGGTGAGTAGTTTCACACCTTCGGCTGCAAAAGCCTCGGCAGCCACAGGGAACTCATAGGTGAAGATGGCCACCATTCCCACCACCTCGGCACCTGCATTGCGCACAGCCTGCACAGCCTTTAGGCTACTCTTGCCCGTACTCACGAGGTCTTCCACAATCACCACCTTTTGTCCAGGCTTGATGTTACCCTCAATCAGGTTCTCAAGGCCGTGGTCCTTGGGAGTGGAACGCACATACACAAAGGGCAGGCCCAAATTGTCGGCCACCAACGCTCCCTGGGCTATGGCACCTGTCGCCACGCCAGCCACCACCTCGGCATCACCGAAGTTTTCAAGGACAAGACGCGATAGCTCCACTTTGATGAAGTTGCGTACGGCGGGATAGGAAAGAGTCTTGCGGTTGTCGGTGTAGATGGGAGAATTCCAACCCGAGGCCCAAATGAACGGGCTGTCGGGTTGTAACTTTACGGCACTGATTTTGAGCAATTTCTCAGCCAATAATAAATCTAACTTTTTCATATCGATGGTGTGAATTAATGATTCTTATGATTCCAAGATGCAAATTTAATCAAAACTGCGGAAAGAAGAGAAAACTGACGCACCCAATTATTTCCAAATTGTGCGGAATGAAGTAAATTTGCACTGCGACGGGCAATCAGCCGGCATCATAGGCTCAACGTTCAGCCGCATCAACCTGACTTACCCAGACTTAATGAGAAGAAACCGACAACCGCTACAATTTGGCCAAGCGCTTGCGCTTGCCGCCTCGCAATGCGCCCAATGCGAGCGTTGCGAGAGCGACATCCGCACGAAGCTCCTCGATTGGGGCATGACCGACGACGAGACCGAGAGCATCATGGCAAGGCTCAAGAGCGATAACTATATTAATGAAGACCGCTATGCGGCAGCCTATGCCCGCGACAAGTTTGCCTTCAATGGTTGGGGACGCCAAAAAATAGCCTATATGCTCAAGTCAAAGGGTATTGGCGGAGAGGCCATCAACACAGCCATAGCAGGCATCTCCGACGACGACTGCCGGCAAGCGCTGCTGCGGCTACTCAAAGCAAAAGCCCGCTCACTTAAGGGCCGCGAGCCACAGTCGGCCAGAGCCGCACTGCTGAGACTGGCGGCAAGCCGCGGCTACGAAGCGCGACTTTTCTTCCCCATAGTGGACCATGTGATGAGCTCAGCCGGCGACAATGACGACGATTGACCACATAAAAAGCATATTGCGTGCCGCCACCGATGTGCTGCTACCACGCCGCTGCCCTGTGTGCGGCATCACACTCGGCGGCAACGACGACTATTTGTGTCCTCACTGCCTCGACCGTCTGCCACGCACACGGTTCGAGACGGTGCGTCTAAATGCCATGGAGCAACTCTTTGCCGGCCAAGTGCCGGTGGAGCGCGCCACCGCCTACTTCTACTATGAGAAGGCCGACCCCTATGCAGCCATACTTCACGACATCAAATATCACAATATGCCCGACATGGGCACATGGCTCGCACGCATGGCGGCAAGTGACCTCAAGCCTAGCGGAGTGCTCGACGGCATCGACTGTGTGGTGCCTGTGCCAATGCACCGGTCGAAGATCGCGAAGCGTGGCTACAACCAAAGCGAGCGCATTGCCCGCGGACTTGCCCAGGCCATGCAAGTGCCAGTCAACGAGGCTCTGCGCGCCACCCGTCAGCACGACACCCAGACACGGAAAAGCGCCCACGAGCGATGGCTCAACTCACAGGGGCTTTATGCTTTGTGCCCACATGCCGATGTGGCCGGCAAGCACGTGCTGCTGGTCGACGATGTGGTAACCACTGGAGCTACACTGCTTGCATGCGCTCATGCGTTGCACCAAGCCGGATCCCGCATTACGGTTTTCACTCTTGCCGCTGCCCGTCTTGGCTGACGGCAACAGCCAATCCTCCCACAAAGCAGTGAATGAATGCGGCGGTTCACAACATGTGCCACATCCATCCACCGGGAAAAAGCGTTCTACGACAGGTGCTCAACCCTCGACGGGTCCTTGCTCGCCACGCTGCCACTGGCCTGATGGGTGGCAAGCACGAGCACCTCAGCCACCTGCACATGCTCTGGAGCATTGGCGGCATAAGCCACTACATCGGCAATGTCGTCGCCATTAAGAGGATGGATACCACGGTACACGCTGCCGGCCTTGTCGCGGTCGCCACGGAAGCGGGTCACGCTGAAATTGGTTTCTACAAGTCCAGGCTTGATGTTGGTCACACGCACACAAGTGTCTACCAAGTCGATGCGCAGGCCATCGGTAAGAGCCTTCACGGCGGCTTTGGTGGCACAATACACGTTGCCGCCTGCATATGCGGCATCGCCGGCCACACTGCCTATGTTGATCACGTGGCCGCGGTTGCGCTCCACCATGTGTGGCACCACAAGGCGCGTCATTGTGAGCAGCCCCTTGATGTTGGTGTCGATCACGGTCTCCCACTCGTCGAGGTCGCCTTCATATTCCTTGTCGAGGCCCAACGCCAGACCGGCGTTGTTGACAAGCACGTCAATATCACGCCATTGTCCCTCAAGCGAACCGAGAGCGGCCTCGGCGGCCTTACGGTCGCGCACATCAAAATTCAGAGTCACCACGTCCACGTTGCCAAGCAGACTTTTCAGTTCAGCAAGTTTTGACGCATTACGCCCGGTGAGAATCAGGTTGTAGCCACAAGCCGCGAATTTGCGGGCGCACGCCTCACCTATGCCACTTGTTGCGCCTGTGATTAAAGCAGTTTTTTTCATGTCATCCAAATATTTTTGCACTTTCAGTATTATTTGTTCAATGATTTCAGTGTAAAGATAGTGCTTTTGGTCGACCCGAAGCAGCATTTTTCCCGCAAAAAAAAGGAACTTGGAACGTCATCACATAAAATCGGTTATACGAAGTTGGCCCGACGGGGACTTGCGGCTGAGAGCAGAGCTTGCCGTCATGGCTTCGAGCTCAGATTGGGGCACGGCACATTGTGCCCTTGAGTTGAGCCACTCGACGAAATGCAGTCCAATGGCACGCGTCATGAGCACATCGTCGTGCCTGCCCCTGACCGCGCCGTAGCCGCCGTTGGGCTTCAGCTCATAGCAATTAAGCTCGTTGAGAGCCTCATGGTCTCGCTCTACGATGCGTCTGTCGCGCACGGCAGCTATCAAGCCATATATCACCTGTTGCTTCGTGCGCACATTAGTCTGAAATCCTGGCACACCACTGCGCCGGCAAAAGAGATTGCCATAGTGCCGACCTATCACGTGCATGATGTAGCGCGAGCCGTCGCCCTCGCTTGTGGCCGTCTCAAGCGTGTTGCTCTCGATCACAAGGAGCGCGTTGCAGTAGAATCGGGCCATCTGCGCCGCTTTCCATGCAAGCAGGTCGTGGTCGGTGTGCCCGCGCCACTGCGCCACCACCTCGGGCACGGTGTCAGACGGCTCAGCGCCACGGTCGAGCACGGCGATAACCGAATAGTCGGCCTTCAGGCTGCGTCCGCCCACATCCACCGCCACCACATAGCGACTTCGCAAAGCCGATTTCTCGGGCATTTTCCACACTTGCAGTGCCCCATGCGGATCGGGGTGCAGCGAGATGCCTCCGAGACGGCCGTCGGCAGCGGCGATGTCGCCAACGAACTCCGGAGCCACGCATCCGGAGCGTAGCGCCTCCACATCGGACTGGGCAAACACATTGCGGCCGGTGACAGCAAACGCCTCAATGTCGTTGCTCGGGAACTCGGCCATCATCTGATCGTGAGTAGCATACTCACCGCGCTTGGCGTGATACCACGCTATCTGCTCGAGGGTGCACCCCGACTGCCAAAGGCCGCGCTCGTAGTCGTCGAGCGACAGCCACAGGGCGTGCGCGTCGGCCACCTGAGCGCTGTAGCCCTCTATCTCGTGCCACGGGACAAATACCGGTGCGTAGCCGCCGTGGCCGGCACAGGCATTAATCCACAACGAGTGGAAATATCCGCCCACACCGTTGGCTGTGCTCTCGAGCACAATGAGCGTGTCGGGGGCCAGGGGCACGGTGCCGCAGATGCTCCGCATCACATCGCCGGGCGAGTGGCGATCGGTATCGGGCCAAAAGGCCACCTCGCTCAGGTGGGCCATATTAACGTCATAGCCCCTCACCATTTCCTGCGTCACCGCCGAGCCTGTTATCACCAGACTGTCGCGGCCGGTGAGCATATGGGCATTGGCACTGCCCTCGAACCGCTTGAACTCGGGACGCGTGCCACCGGGCAGAAACCGTGTGGGATAGTTGCGCAACAGGCGTGTGTACATACCCTTTATGGCAGCCGACGTGCCTCTCAAGTGACTACATATCACACTATTCCAGTGTGTGCGCAGTACCATCTGCATCCAAGCCATGTAGGTCTGCACCAAGGTGGAGCCACCCCACTGGCGCGCCTTGAGCAGCACCACCCTGATGGGCACGGCCGCCTGGCGCTGGCGCTCCAGCTCGGCTACAAGTCGCCGTTGCGGCGCATTGAGTATAAGCGGACCCTCACGGCCTAATCCCTTGAGGGTGACGGTGACACAGGTGCGACACCAAAACTCGAAGTCGTGGGCTATGCGCAAGCGGTCGAAGGCCTCAACCGAGCCGAGCGGATTGGGTATCGGGACGCATCGGCGGTGACCGGCGGCGGTGCTCAAGGCAGCCGATGCGGCTATCATCGACTCCGGCAAGCACAATGTAGGGACATGGCCGTTGCCGAAGTCAATCGTCATGCGGCAGCGCGG
>CAVIEK010000034.1:0-13076 GCA_963641805.1 Bacteroides fragilis | reverse complement strand
GTCCGCAACAGCCCTCACCGGTGAGTTGGTCGTATGGCTTACCCAAAACGGACTTGCGGCGTTCGTTCTCCTGCAGTATAAGTGAAAAGTCAGATTGGTCATTCATGGTCAGACGGGAATATGCATCATTACGGCAACGGCCGCATAGTCATCAAGTCACACGCGGCTACGCAAAGACGTTTATAAGAAACATTCGGGCAAAAATATAGCCTAACGACGTGCCGCAGCAAGCGCAATCCGTCACTTGCCCGCAAGAAACGCCTTGATTCCAGCAATATTACGCTCAGCCACGGCACGCCCAAGAGCATAAGTGCGGCGGAGCAACTCTGGCGAATGGGTCACATGGTTGATGGGGAGTGCCGCATCGGGCATCAGCACAAAGGCGGCTCCCGCTTCGGCCCGCTGGCGCACATAGCGCAACTGCGCGTTATACATGGCAGGACGTCCATCCAAAGCCTCGACAAACCGCGGATGGCGGCGCATCCACCACCGCAAGAGCGGTTGTATGCCGCTTTGACGCTTCACATACCCGGCAGGCTGTGTGAGCACCACCAAGTTGCGGTCATAGCCTCTGCTTTCCATAAAACGCAGCGGAATGGAGTCGGCCACACCGCCGTCGAGCAGGCCGCGGCCGCCAAGACGCACAATGCGCGAGGCGAGCGGCATCGATGCCGACGCCCTTATCCAGTCGTAGGTCTCGTGGGTAGCCTCACGGCACTCGTGATACACAGCCTTGCCGGTATCGACATCGGTGCACACCACTACCATCTCCATGGGATTGGCATTGAAAGCCCCGACGTCGAAAATATCGTAGCGGTCGGGCAACTCATGGTAGCACCACGAGCCGAACAGATTGCCTGTGGTGAGCAGTGACCACACGCTGCAATAACGGGGATCACGGCAATAGCGCACATTGTAGCGCAAAGCCCTGCCGGCTTGCCGCGACTTGAAATTGCAGCCGAAAGCCGCACCGGCCGAGACCCCCACCAGACCATCAAATTCTATACCGTGCTCCATCAGCACATCGGTCACCCCCACGGTGAAGAGTCCCCTCATACCGCCACCCTCAAGCACAAGTCCGTTTTTTGCCATAGCAGATTGAATCGTAGTGTGAAATTCGAATTTCGTCACACAAAATTAATGAAAAAGGCGCAACCGGCCATTGCCGTACGGAGCATTTTCAGGCCAACGGCCGTGACCGCAAATCCAAAAAAGGGTGAAAATTGCCATAATATTGTGCAAATAGCAGTATCTTTGCAAGTTGTAGTAACAAATGCAATAAATGGACTCGAGAATCATCTACAGAACAGCCGGCCGTCTGGGACTTCCCATGGGGGGCTACCTGAGTGCGCTCTCGGCCGCTGTAGTGTTCAGTGACCGCGCGACAGTCATGCCCGTGGTGGCACTGGTGCTGATTGTGTGCCTGCCGCTTGTGGTGTACCGGATGCAACGCCAAGTCCACAAAGCCGACACATCTACCCCATATGCCGGAATATGGCTGCTTGGGATGATGACAGTGATATTCGGCAGTTTGATTTGCGCCCTGGCCACATATGTGATGATTACAGCCTTGCGTCCCGACTTCATCACCGAGCAGGTGCAAGCCGCCATCAACACCTACAGCCAAGTCCCCGAGCTGCGCGACGGCACTTTGGTACAGGCCATGCGCATGGCACTGAAAGAGGGATTGCTGCCCACTCCCATCGAATATGTGGTGCAGATGTTCTGGATGACCTCGTTCGCCGGGTCGCTGCTTAGTGCCCTGCTGGCAATTCCTGCCACCAAGCTGCCCATGACCGACCGGAAGCATTAAATTTTTTTTGATACAACTCAACTGACACAAGACAACACACACGATATGGATATTACAGTAGTGGTGCCCCTATATAATGAGGCAGAATCGCTTCCCGAACTTGCTTCGTGGATTGAGCGAGTGATGAAAGACAACAACTTCAGCTACGAGGTGCTGATGATCAACGACGGCAGCACCGACAAGTCGTGGGAGGTGATTGAGCGGCTTCATAGCGAGAATCCTGCCGTGAAGGGAGTGTGCTTCCGCCGCAACTACGGCAAGTCGCCTGCCCTCAACACCGGATTCGAGCGCGCCCAGGGCGACGTGGTTATCACCATGGACGCCGACCTTCAGGATTCGCCCGACGAGATACCCGCCCTCTACAAGATGATAACCGAAGATGGCTACGACCTGGTGAGCGGCTGGAAGAAAAAGCGCTACGACCCGCTGTCGAAGACCATCCCCACAAAGTTGTTCAATGCCACGGCACGCAAGGTGAGCGGAATCAGCAACCTGCACGATTTCAATTGCGGACTCAAGGCATACCGCCGCGATGTGGTGAAGCACATCGAGGTATATGGCGACATGCACCGCTATATTCCATATTTGGCAAAGAACGCCGGATTCGACAAAATAGGCGAGAAGGTGGTACACCACCAAGCCCGCAAATACGGCGTGTCGAAGTTCGGCCTTGACCGTTTCGTCAACGGATATCTCGACCTCGCCACACTGTGGTTCCAGTCACGGTTCGGCATAAAGCCGATGCACTTCTTCGGTCTGATGGGCAGCCTGATGTTCCTGATTGGCCTGATTGCCGTTGTGGCCGTAGGCGCATGGAAACTCTACAACCTGCATGTGGGAAACCACTACATTCTGGTCACCGACTCGCCCTACTTCTACCTTGCACTCACGTGCATGATTCTGGGCTCGCAGTTCTTCCTAACCGGTTTCCTGGGCGAGCTCATCACCCGCAATGCCCCCGACCGCAACCACTACGAGATTTCAGAAGAACTTAAATAAAACCCCAACCGCACCACGCGAAGATTCTTGACCACACCAAAAAACGACTGCCGCTCAATGACAAAGACAACTCTACTGGCTGCTATGGCCGCCACAATAGCAATAAGCGCCACATCGTGCAGCAGCGACGGTTGCACCGACAACGGAAGCAGCCTGCCGCTAGCGGCATTCTGCGCGAGCGGTAGCGGCAGCAGCGTGAGCGTGGACAACGTCACAGTGCGCGGCATAGGAGCCCCCGGCGACAGCGCCATTGCCAGCGGCGAGACGTTGAGCCAGGTGTACCTTCCATTGCGGCTTAGCAGCGACACCACGAGTTTTGTGCTGACCTTCGGCACCGACAGCACCAGCACGGTTTCCGACACACTGACCATGTGCTACCGCGCAGTACCCACCTTTGTGTCGAAAGACTGCGGAGCAATGTACAACTTCGAGATTGCATCACACTCATGCACCCACCACGCCATCGACTCGGTGGCCATGCTCTACAACGTAATAACCAATGCCAACCACGTGTCGATAAAGATATATGTGCCCATCACCCAATAGGGAAAACCACAATCACACTCTCACATTATGATTATCAGACGCATAGCAAAGCCGACCATAATAATCCTGACCGTGATGTGCGGCATGGCAGCCACCGCACAAAATGCCGAGCAGCGGCGCATCACCCCTGTGATGCCGAGCACCAACCGCGTGCTCACACCGCCCAAAGGCACCGACGAGAAGGTGATTGAGCGCTACCTTGCCGGTGACACCACCTCGGCTTTGGCCGAAGCACGTGCCGACTCGATCAAGCGCGCCTACCCACACTACCCGCTTCTCACCGACGTCACATTCGGCATCAACTTCCTTGACCCGGTGCTCCTGCTTTTCGGCCAAAAATACGGAGGCATCGACTTGAGTGCCACACTCAACATGTGGAATCGGCTGCAACCGGTGGTGGAAATAGGCGCAGGCATGGCCAAGGACACCCCCGATGACGTGAACTACACCTACAAGGGCAAATTGTCGCCTTATGCGCGCATTGGCGTGAACTACAACTTCAGATTCAAATATGAGCCCCGCTACCAGATTGTGGCCGGCGCAAGACTCGGCGCAAGCACGTTCACCTACGACGTGACCGGAGTCAGCGTGACCAACGGCTACTGGGGCGAGACGAAGCAATTCGACATCAAAGGAATCAAATCGAATGCCCTATGGGCTGAGTTGCTGCTCGGGCTGCGGGTGCAGATATGGCACAGCTTGTCGCTCGGTTGGCAGGTGAAGTGGCACAACATGCTCAGCTGCAAGAAAAGTGGCTATAGCCAGCCATGGTATGTGCCCGGATACGGCAATCGCGAGCGCAGCCTCACGGCAAGCTTCAGCCTCTATTACACCATTCAGCTGAGCAAGGACAAGTGGCCAAAGACCGAACCCGACAAAAAGCAAAAGCAGTGACAACGACGCCACACCATTCCCGGCCATAGGCTATAACTGCACCGGTTTGGCCAATGGTGATTGCACGGGTTGTTGCCCCAGCCCAAGATAAAGACAAAAGTTGTGCACAGGCACAATATTGAACAACTTCATTATTAAAGCAAATCATACTAACTAAACCGACACATTGACAATGAGAAAACAAACGATTGTGGCCGCAGCGCTTATGCTCTGCGCAGGCCTTAGCGCATTTTCAGCGCCAGTATCGGGCGATGAAGCCAACATGAACAAATTCATCAGCGAACTGATGTCGAAGATGACAATTGACGAGAAAATCGGCCAGCTCAACCTGCCGGTAACGGGCGACATAGTCACCGGACAAGCCAAGAGCAGCAATGTGGCCGACAAAATACGCAACGGACAAGTGGGCGGACTGTTCAACCTCAAGGGAGTGGACAAAATCAAAGAACTGCAACGCGTGGCCGTGGAGCAGAGCCGCCTTCACATACCATTGCTGTTCGGTATGGACGTGATTCACGGCTATGAGACCGTATTCCCCATACCATTTGCCCTGTCGTGCTCATGGGACACAAAAGCCATAAGCCATGCGGCACGCATTGCCGCACAAGAATGCTCGGCCGACGGCATCAACTGGACTTTCTCTCCAATGCTCGACATCTGTGTTGACCCGCGCTGGGGACGCATGGCCGAAGGCAACGGCGAAGACCAGTACCTCGGCTCACAGATTGCCCGCGCAATGGTCCAAGGCTACCAAGGCAGCAACCTCGCCGACCGCAACACCGTAATGGCCTGCATCAAGCACTTTGCCCTCTATGGGGCATCGGAGGCCGGACGCGACTATAACACCGTCGACATGAGCCGCTGGCGCATGTTCAACTACTACCTGCCGCCCTACAAGGCGGCCGTCGATGCCGGCGCACTAAGCGTGATGACATCGTTCAACGTGGTCGACGGTATTCCGGCAACCGGCAACCGATGGCTACTCACCGACGTGCTGCGCGACATGTGGGGTTTCAAAGGCATGGTGGTCACCGACTACACCGCCATAGCAGAAATGACAGCCCACGGGTTAGGCGACCTCAAGCGAGTGTCGGAACTGGCAATCAACGCGGGCACCGACATGGACATGGTGTCGGACGGGTTCGTCACCACCACAGCCCAATCGGTGAGAGAAGGCAAGGTGAGCATGGCAACACTCGACGCAGCCTGCCGCCGCATCCTCGAAGCGAAATGGAAACTCGGACTTTTCGACGATCCCTACCGCTACTGCGACAATAACAGAGCCAAGAATGAGATATTCACCGCCAGTAACCGGGCCGTGGCTCGCGATATAGCCGCCGAGACCTTTGTGCTCCTCAAGAACGAAGGAGACTTACTGCCATTGCAGCGCAAGGGCAAGATTGCCCTTGTGGGTCCGCTGGCCGCGACGGCAAGCAACATGTCGGGCACATGGAGCGTGGCGGCCCGCCTCAACGACAACAAGACACTGCTCCAGGGCTTACGCGATGCGGTGGGGCAGAAAGCGACAGTGGCTTATGCCAAAGGATGCAACCTGATGAGCGATGCCGCACGCGAGGCCGATGCCACCATGTTCGGCCGTGAGATGCGCGACAACCGCCCCGCAGGCGAGATGCTCCAGGAAGCAGTCGATGTGGCCCGAGATGCCGACGTCATCGTGTGTGCCGTGGGTGAATCATCGGAGATGAGCGGCGAGTGCAGCAGCCGCTCCGACCTCACCCTGCCCGACACACAGCGAGCCTTGCTCGAAGCCATGAAGGCAACCGGCAAACCGGTGGTACTCGTCTACTTCTCAGGACGTCCGACGGTGATGACCTGGGAAAGCGACAATTTCCAGGCCATTCTCAACGTGTGGTTCGGCGGCAGCGAGAGTGCCGATGCCATATGCGACGTGATATTCGGCGACAAGACCCCAAGCGGCAAGTTGTCGGCCACATTGCCCAAGTGCATGGGCCAAATCCCCATCTATTATAACAACCTCAACACAGGCCGTCCGCTAGAGAAAGGCAAGTGGTTCACAAAATACCGCAGCAATTACCTTGATGTTGACAACGAGCCGCTCTACCCGTTCGGCTACGGTTTGTCGTACACCTCATTCAGCTACGGCAAGCCACGCCTGTCGGCCGACACAATAAGCGACGGCGGAAAAATCACGCTCACGGTGGATGTGACCAACACCGGCAACCGCAACGGCGATGAAGTGGTACAACTCTACGTGCGCGACCTTGTGGGCAGCGTTTCCCGTCCGGTAAAGGAGCTGAAGGGATTTGAGCGCATCAGCCTCAAGAAAGGCGAGACACGAGCCGTGAGTTTCACCATCGGCACCGACGACTTGAAGTTCTACAACCAGCAACTCGAGCACCTGTGTGAGCCTGGCGACTTTGAGATAATGGTAGGTCCGAACAGCCGCGACGTGCAGACCCTTAAATTCACTTTGAAATAAGGATCCCGAAAAAGCGTCACCGACGGTCACTCACCATGTCCCGGTGACGTTTTTTTTATTTTTTCCGAAGATGACACATACCACACCTGCCGGCATGGAAGCCTACATAGGAGCAAGGCTAAGCCCGCAACAGACACGCTATGCATCAGACAACCCCGAGCTTATGGCCGTGGTAACCACCGCAGCCTCACTTGCGATGCAGCTGCACCATGGACAGACCGACAAGGCCGGATGCGACTACTTTGAGGGACACCTGACCGCCGTAGCCCTCAAAGGCTCCGACTGGAAAGAGATGACAGTGGGATTCCTGCACGATGCTGCCGAAGACACCAGCAGCACCACACGGGAAATAATAGATGTCCTACGTAAAAATCTCGCAGCAACCGGAATCTTCTCTCCTGCGGCCCACGACTGGCTCGACATAGAAGATGCGCTCAATTGCCTGAACACACACACAGCCCCAAACCGTGAGGCTTATATCGGGCGGCTGGAGGGAAACCACCTTGCCTGTGTGGTAAAGGCCCACGACCTTGAGCACAACATGCTCATCTCCCGTATTCCCAACCCCACGACTAAAGACTTCGAGCGACTTGCACGCTACAAGGCTGAATATCGCCGTGTCGTCTCGTTCTTGACCGGAGGCAGTGACAAGTGACACTATCGATTCCGAAGGCAATCACTTGGAAGAAAACACAAGCGGTGACTTGCGTCCCGACCGCGGCGGCAACGGCAACGTGATTTCTGCTATATCAGACGGCAATGCCGGAAGCACGAGATAGCACACACCGCCACACTCCACATGATACACGTTGACAGGCGAGCTCGTGGTGTTCAGACCCAACAGATAACGGCGACGCCGCTCTCGGCCATCAAAGCCATTCCTGACCGAAAATCGTGCCGCTATATGCTCAGTAGTCGCATACCGGCTGCTGCTGAGCGGCACCACGGCGAAATCCTCACCTTCAAACTGATACACGGCATTGGCCACATCGGGCATGTTGCTACGCAGTCCCCGCACCACACTGCCGCCCTCAAGCATTTTACAGCTACGGTAGCGGCGCAGCACATTAGCCGGCAAGAACTGCACATTGGTCTTATGGAAGTAGAGACAATAAAACGGCGCATAGGTGTAGTAGTTTGCCGAATTGTAGCACACAGGCATCAAAAAGCGATTCTCGTCGGCAAACACGCTTGCCTCGACCACAGCCTCAGAAGGGGCCTCGGCTATCAGCCTCTTCACCTCGGCATCATAGGTCCGGAAACGGGCAAGCACGTCGACGGCCCTACATACCGGCACAACGCATGCCGCCAAAAGAGTCATACTGAGCCACCGCTGCCACGCCATGCGTGAGGCAATATGCCGCCATAAAGCCTCAGCAACCACTACAAACCCCATCACGGCATAAAACGTGAACGCACGCGAGCGGTCAACACCAAGCAGAAGCATCCACAACAACGCAGCCAAAAACACGCACCACACCTGACTGCGCGACGCCACGGCCACACCCGACTTCAGTCCCAAACGAGCCAAGCGCCACAAGCCCCACACCAAAGCCAATGCAGGAAACACATATAGAGCCGAGCGCCCGAACACTATGTAGGAACGCTGGACTACAGCCTGCACAGGTCCCAGGCCGCTCAGCACCATGCCACCACCCGATTGGGCAAGACGCTGCCAGGCACCAGGCGACGCCACTATAAGAACGATGCCGGCAAGATATCCACACATGGCTATGACCATCACCTGCCCGCAATCCTTACGGTTGATTACCATCCACACAACCATGCCCGTGAAGAAACCGAACGTGGTGGCCTCGTTCATGTTGCCGGCAATGGCGGAGAGCAGCCACAGAGCCACACCACCCGCAACCCCCACGGGCCGACGGCCACGCTGCCTGAGCCAAAGCCACAGCACGAGAGTGAATGTCACGGTCCACAGGTAGTTGGTGCTGCCTGTCAACCACATCATGGTCTCCCCGGGATTAGGGAACGAAAGCATCACAAATGCACCGGCGAGTGCCACCACCACCACCGGACGGCGCTTGCCGGCAACGAGAACTGTGATGCAGTGGAGCATTGTGGCAAACACGAGCGCGTTGCACACATTGAAAGCCACCTTGCCCAAATAGCCACAAAACAACTGAGCCAGAAAATTGGCAAAGCGGCCATTGGTGCTTACGATATGACTCATGTGCGAGCGAACCACATCGGCAAGCGACGCCATAGGCGTGCCGCCTGTGCCGTCGATAAAGGTGTAGATGATATCATCATCCTTAATTGTAGTAAGAGCGGTGAGCACAGCCACCACTGCAGTGGCTGCTGCGACTGTTGCCCAATAGCCCCAATTCGATTTTATGCTTTCATATAGCCGGTGTGACATGTGTCTTCGTCTTTTTTTTAGTGAACATTGTGCAGCGGCAGTGCCGCACTGCCGCAAAGTTAGGGAAATTAAGCCAATCTGCTTGCCGACACGGCACATAAAAAAATACGGGCCGCCGCACCTGATGAGTGTGTGCGACGACCCGCAGTTCTTATATGATTTGGTATTTACACCGGTGGACAGGGCATCAATGTGCCAGTGCCACCTTCTTTACTATTTGTTTGCCGTCGGGCAAGGTCACCTGTACCAGATAAGCACCCGACGAGAGAGCCTCGAGACTGACCACACTCTGCGCGCGGGCTGAAGCCACAGCCACGCCGCCCACAGTGTAGACTGTGCACTTGTCGTAAGGACCTGATATTTCCACACGGTCGCGCTTGACAGTCACTGTGGTTCCTGCCACATTCTGGCTGATTCCGGTGCTCTCTACGCACTTGAGGCCGAACGAGTAGATACTGAAGCGTGCGCTCACCTTACTGTCGGGGAGGAAGGCAAGGTAATACACACCATCTTGCGGAACGGTGAATGTTCCGGCCACTGTGTCGCGCGAGGCCCCTGCGGCGATATAATCCTCAGTACCCGAAGCAACCTTACTGTCGAATGCCGAAGGCTTGTCGACTGAGGCGAGGAGCAGATCGAGGCTTGACGCGCCGTCAAGAGGATTGCTTGTGTCGGTGCCTGCAATGGCATAGCTGAACGAAGCCTCATACTTCTTGCCAGCCTCGAGACTGAAAGCCGGAGCCTCATAAAGGCCAGGGGTCTTCCATGTCTGCATCCAGCTGGTGTAAGTGCGGTCGGCGCTCACTACTGTCTCATCGCCGCTCGTTGTGGCTTTCCACTGGTTGGACGTATTTGTGGGATGATAGTGATACCACTCGCTCTCACGTGTTGCGAAATCGGCGGTATAGGCACTGTCGGCAGTCACGGCTATACCCGTGGCCGGGGCAGCCACAGTGAACTGGTCGAGCACGAGGTAGCCAAGGGTGTTGGTGGTAAAGCACTTGACCCCGATGAAGTAGTTGCCGTCTTCAGGGATGGTGACTGTAGCAAGTTCCTTGTTTGCCTTGTGATCGGCATTGAGGGTGTCGTTAAGCTCAGCCACCTTGATGGTCATTGCATCGGCATTTGCCTCCTTGCCCAAGTATACGCCAAAGTTCTGCTTATAGGTGTCTTTGGTGTTGCCGGTCATGGTCTTCCAGAAGAAGCTCACATCATAAGTGCCGGCCGGAATGTGAATGCGGTTGAGATATGCCCAGTCACCTGTAGCGACTGCGGCAGCACCGCTGTGGGCAAATGAGCGCGAGCCCTGATAAGGCACATAGGAGCTCACAGTCCATTTCGACTCTACCTGGATGGCATTGTTGTCGTTGGTGTTCTCAAAGCCGATTGTGGCAGGCACGGCGAGGGTGGTCCACTTTGTGGGGCCTACTGTCTGGAATGAGTTGTTCTTACTGTCGGCGTCGCCGTCACAAGTCATTGACACGGCAATCGTATAAGAACCAGCCTCGGTGAACGAAGCCTTGTCGCCCAAAGTGTAGCTCACCGTCTTGCCGCTCTTAACGGTTCCGGTGTAGGTGTCGGTCAACGTCTGTGTCGACACCACTTTGCCTGCGGCATCAGTTCCTGTAACGGTGCAAGTGAGCTTGGCGCTGCTCAGATCGCTCATACCATAGTTGGCGAGATTAACTGTGATGGCTGCATCGGCAGGGTCATAACTGCTTCCTGTCACGCTCGACGAAGCTCCTACCACAGCCAACTCACTGGCTGCGTCGACGCGGAAGTCGTCCACAAATATCTGGTCGTAGCCACCCTTGGCATAGATTGCGAAGTAGTAGTTGCCCGCAGCAGTGTCGGGGATGTTGAAATATGCGTTGGCATAAGAATATCCCTTTTGGGTGACGGCGATATTGCCGAGCACGGTGCCATTGGCCAATCCCTCGGCCGTGGGGTCTTTAGTCATAATCACCTGAAGGGCGCTGCCTCCATAGAAGGTTGAAAGGCCATAGTAGAACGAGACGCGGCCGCTCTGGCCACCCTTGAGGGCAATTGCGGGCGACACGGCATAGTCGTTGTGCGTCACACCCTGCACATAATTGAGATATAGAGTGTGGGTGCCGTCGATGCAGTACGACGGGGTCGACTCCACGCCCCAGTAGGCATCGTCGCCGTCAATGTTTACGTTGGTCCACTCCAGAGAGTCGGCAGCAGTCTCAAAGCTTGTGCTGTAGGGGAACTGATGTGCCGAATAGGTGTATACGTCATATGATACAGTGTCGTTACTGGTGTCACCGTCACCCTCGAGGCTTACCCAAGCCTTGATTGTGTGGTTGCCTGCCGTGCTCAGATCGGCGGTAGTCTTGAAGGTGTAGTCGGCCGAAGCAGCGGGTTGGATGCTTTCGAGGCTTTCCTCAACCACTGCGGCATCATCGACCTTATAAGCTACCTTAACGGCTGACTGTGTCTTGGTGCCGTCGTTATACACCTTGATGGCCACAGGCACACCAGCTTGTGCGACCAAAGCCGATGCGGGAGCGGTGACTGCCTGAAGCTGGAGATCCTCATAGGGCTCTTGGTAGATGAGTTCCGAGATTGCTACCTGTCCGGCAGTGGAAGTGGCGAGACTAATGATGTAGTTCCCGTCTTCGGGCACATCGATCATGAAATTCTGGTACGACTGGTTCAGCGACTTCACAAGGGTTGTGGAGCCAGCGTTGATTTTGTCATACTCTCCCTTTATCTGAGTGAGATATGCTGTGAGTGTGGCATTGTCGGCCGTAGAGGTGACAAGGGCGCGCACTTTCACCTTTCCTTTCTTCAAGGCTACACCTTTTGACGTGTAGAGGTAAGATGCCTTGGTGGCTTTGGTATAGACCCACGCGTTGTAGCGGGTCATGTAGGCCCATCCGGTAGACCGGTAGCTGTATGACGACGACAAAGCCGTAGTGGCATTGGCCGAGGTCACCTTGTAAGGCAGCGAGTCGGTCTCGAGTATCGTCACAGTAGCCGACACCGTGTCATTGTAGGCATAAGCGTCGCCTGTGGCCTCTGTCCATGCCTGCACAGTGTGTGTGCCCGGCTGGAAGTTTGCATTAACGGGGAATGTGTAGCTAATGGTGTCGCCCGACGCCACGGCGTGAGTCACCGTCTGCTTGAGCTGCTCCACGCCGTCGATGCTGTAGCCCACGACATATCCGCTGGTGGCTGCACCATAATTCACTATGTTCACAGCAATCGGTTGTGAGGTGATTGTGCCGTTGGAGAGCGCACTGATCTTGTTGACACCCTGGTCGATCTTTGCCGACTGGCTCACCTCCACGT
This sequence comes from Bacteroides fragilis, assembly GCA_963641805.1. Taxonomy (GTDB): domain Bacteria; phylum Bacteroidota; class Bacteroidia; order Bacteroidales; family Muribaculaceae; genus Sodaliphilus. The sequence continues at coordinate 665 of CAVIEK010000034.1, read as the reverse complement.
TGTCGAGAAACAGATTTTGCGACACAAAGTTGTTAAGTGGCGTTCCGTGGTCGTGAAATGCGATGTAGACGGTCTTGCCGGCATACTTGCTCAAATCGAGACTGCGGAAGGTCCAATCAGAGAATTCACGCGGAATCTCGCAGCGCAGGGTGTCGGTAAAGGCCGTGGTGTCGGCCGTGGTGGTCGAGACGAGAACATCCAGACGGATACGCTGGTCGTCACTGGTCACATTGCTTACATTGTAGCCTGCGCCATAGGCGACCTGGAAATTGAGGTGATCGCCGCTGGTCACGGTCACCGCCGGCGATATCAGCCAGTTGCTGGGGTTGACACTGCCCGAGGCATAACGGCCACCTGTGCGCGACACAGCGCACTGCGTAGCGCCAAGTTTATTGGCGCTGAGTGGTGACTTCAGTTGTGCTTCGGAAGAATACTGGGTAACCGTCCACATGGCCTTGGATCCCGAATGATACTCGGTCCAGCCGCCAGTGGTGACGGCATCGCCCTCGAAATCGGCCTGGAGTGTAGCCTGCTGTGCCGCAGCTGTCATCCATAATGCCGATGCCGTGAGCATCGTGGTCAATAATGTGATTTTCTTCATCTGCATGAAAAGATTTTATGTTTATAAAAATTGTAGTTATCTTTTCGTTTATCATGGCAAAAAT
>CAVIEK010000033.1:0-21786 GCA_963641805.1 Bacteroides fragilis | reverse complement strand
GAGGCAATTGAGCACGGTTTGACACCACTCACTAAAGACATGCAAACTGCTGTAATTCAATAGCCTTTAACCAGCATAGCACTTACCGTGAATTCTATTTTGGAAAAGGTTCAGAAAATTGAAAATACATCTATTTCAGCCATAAACACACTTGAAACCGACTGAAAAAAACAAGGAGCAGACACCCTAACGAATGCTGCCCCACTATGGAAATGCGTCTGCCGAAGCCTATTTGCGCTCCAATTCCTGCTTGATGTAGCGCGCTGTGACCGATTGCGTGTTTTGTGCAACTTCCTCAGGTGTTCCACATGCCACAAGACGGCCTCCATTACGTCCACCTTCGGGTCCCATGTCGATAACATAATCGGCACATTTTATCACATCAAGGTTGTGTTCTATCACAAGTACGGTATTGCCTTTTTGGACTAAACGGTTGAGCACGCCAAGCAGCACCTTGATATCCTCAAAGTGGAGTCCGGTGGTAGGCTCATCAAGAATGTAGAGTGTCTTCCCCGTGTCACGCTTGGCAAGTTCGGCGGCAAGCTTCACACGCTGACTCTCACCACCCGACAAGGTGCTCGACGGCTGGCCGAGCTTAATGTATCCCAAACCGACATCCTGGAGCACCTTAATCTTGTTGATGATTGACGGTATGGAATCGAAAAACTCCACAGCCTGGTTAATGGTCATGTCGAGCACATCGGCGATTGATTTACCCTTAAACTTCACATCAAGGGTCTCGCGGTTGTAGCGCTTGCCGCCACATTCCTCACACGGCACAAGCACGTCGGGAAGGAAATTCATCTCCACCGTCTTGTAGCCGTTGCCGCGGCACACCTCGCACCTGCCGCCCGATATGTTGAACGAGAACCTGCCAGGCTTGTAGCCCCTCACCTTGGAAACGGGCAAATTGACAAACAAATTTCGGATATCGGCAAAAACACCGGTATAGGTAGCCGGATTGGACCGCGGAGTGCGTCCGAGGGGCGACTGGTCGACAGTGACCACCTTGTCGACCCACTCCAATCCCTCTATATTTGAATATTTCAATGGCTCGGTAAGAGAGCGATAGAATTTTTTACTCAGAATGGGTTGAAGTGTGCCATTTACAAGACTTGATTTGCCGCTTCCCGACACTCCCGTAACACAAACAAACGTGCCTAAAGGTATCGTAACATCCACATTTTTCAGGTTATTACCACAACAGCCATGCAGTGCTATGCAATGACCGTTACCGCTGCGCCTGGGCAGTGTGACCTGTATGCTCTGAGAACCGTTCAGATAATCGGCCGTGAGAGTGTGGCTATTGAGCATTTCGGCTGGTGTTCCGGCAAAGACCACGTTACCTCCCCTACGTCCGGCTTTGGGACCTATGTCGACCACATAGTCGGCCTCAAGCATCATATCCCTGTCATGTTCAACCACAATCACGGTATTGCCCTCGTCACGCAGTTTCTTGAGAGAGTCGATGAGACGCTGGTTGTCGCGCTGATGCAGACCTATGCTTGGCTCGTCAAGGATGTAGAGCACATTCACCAGTTGTGACCCAATTTGCGTGGCAAGCCTTATGCGCTGGCTCTCGCCGCCCGACAGTGATGCCGAACTGCGATTGAGCGACACATAGTCGAGCCCGACATCGAGCATGAAGCCAAGCCTGCCGCTGATTTCCTTCACTATTTGCTCAGCCACCTTCCAGTGAGGTTCCGAGAGGTGATTGTGCAGGTCGGCCACCCATTCGTTGAGTTCCGAAATGTCCATCGACGACAACTGGGCAATGTTTTTGCCATTGACGAGGAAGTGCAAAGCCTCACGGTTGAGACGGTCGCCGTTACACTCAGGACACGTGCATCGCGAGAAGAATTGCCCTGCCCACTTTTGAGCCTGATTGGTCGAGTCGTCGTTTTTTTGAAGCTCAATATACTTGAGCAAGCCATCGTAAGAGAGAAAATAATTGCTTGTGCTCATGGTTTCGGTTTTGATGGCAAGGCGCTCTTCAGTGCCGTTCATTATATCGTCAATTGCCTCATCAGGAATATCCCCGATGGGGGTATCAAGGTCGACACCGTATTTCTCACATATTGCCTGCACTTGCCAAAAGATGAGCACATTGCGATATTTTCCCAGAGGCAGGATGCCACCTTTCCGGATCGACACCGACGCATCGGGTATTATCTTCTCGCGGTCTATTATGTTGACATAGCCAAGTCCCTTGCAGCGCGGACACGCTCCTTGCGGCGAATTGAACGAGAAGTTGTGCGGAGCCGGTTCCATATACGACAGCCCTGTATCGGGGTCCATTAGCGACTTGCTGTAGTACCCCAGCTGACCGGTTTCGGCATCAAGTATCATCAGTTGGTTTCCTCCTTGCTTGAATGTAAGCTCCACCGTATCGCGCAGCCGTGCGGCATCCTTTCGGGCCACACGCAGGCGGTCAACCACGAGCTGGATATCGTGGTTTCGGTAGCGGTCGAGCTTCATTCCAAATGTGATTTCCTTCACCTCACCGTCGATGCGCACATACATGTAGCCCTTTTTGCGTAGTTGCTCAAACAGGTCCTTATAATGTCCCTTGCGGTTTTTCACGAGCGGTGCAAGGATGTGGATTTTGCGGCCGCCATACTTGTCGAGAATCAGTTCGAGGATTTTGTCGACCGAATATTTAACCATCTTCTTTCCCGACACATATGAATATGCCTCTCCTATTCGGGCAAAGAGCAAACGCAGATAGTCGTAGACCTCGGTTGTGGTGCCGATGGTGCTTCGCGGATTCTTGTTGACGGTTTTCTGCCCTATTGAGATTACGGGGTTAAGCCCTGATATTTTGTCGACATCAGGACGCTCCAGCACACCGAGCATATTGCGGGCATAGGCCGAGAATGTCTCGAGGTAGCGGCGCTGTCCCTCGGCAAAGATTGTGTCAAAAGCCAACGACGACTTTCCGCTGCCACTCAGGCCAGTGATGACCGTAAGGCTGTGGTGCGGAATGTCGACATCAATGTTTTTGAGATTGTGCACGCGCGCACCGAGCACGCTCACGCAATCTTCATTATGGTTGTTTTCTGCATTCATCATCTATTATAATGTGTAAAGCCATGCGAGTGCGAGAGTGGCGCTGTGCGCATGGTCAGTCTACCACCCATTGCCGGCTGTAGGCAGTGCAGGATCGACGCGTGCGGTAGAGGTCGTCGATCACCGGGATGCGCACGATGTAACGCTTGCCGCTTGCATTGGTCAGACGGCTGGTCCTTATCCACGGATTGGCCTCACGAAGTTGCGCATACGACAACCCGTGTGACTTGGCCCACTGCGCCCAGCTCGGCACTCCACCAGTGACATCGACAGTGGTGCAACGCACTGGTTGGTAGAGTTGGGTGCTGGTCAGGCGGTAGCCAAACCGCCGAGGATCGGCAAAGAGCATCTTATAGGCCATTATGCGAAACACATAGCGCGACGTCTCACTGTTGAGATAGAGGTCAAAAGAGTTGTCTTCCAGTTGTTTCTCCAATTCCGATGATATGCGTCCCATGCCGGCATTATAGCTTGCCGCCACAGTGGCCCAGTGTCCGTACTTGCGGTAGGCTGCCTTCAGATACCTGCAGGCCGCCTCAGTCGATTTCTCGGGATCATATCGCTCATCGACCTCACCGTTGACTTCAAGCCCATATTGGCGTGCTGTAGCGGCCAACAGTTGCCACAACCCCGCTGCGTGTGCCGGCGAATAGGCATTGTGGTCCATAGTGCTCTCCGTACAGGCAAGATAGATAAAATCTGCCGGCACTCCGTTGGCCTTCAAAATCGAATCAAGAGCTGGGAAGTAGCGGTTGGCACGCTTGATGCACAGCAAGGTGCTCGTGTGGGCATACACTACCGAGGTGAGCTCGCGGTCGAGGCGCTCAAACATGTCGAGGCGGTCAAGACTCACGGTATCACCACAAAAAGCCATCCTTAGCGGGATGGTCGGATTCGATTTCACGGCAAACACCGCAGGCTCATATCCCTTATATGATGGTTGCTGCGACCATGCCGAAAAGGCGACCATGGCGGCAGCCAATGTTGTTATCATACTAAACTTGCACATTATGTATCGTTAACCCGTTAAGAAGTTTCTTTTAAAAAAATGTCACAGACAAAAAGCCCACATGGTGTGTAGGCAATCCTCCACACCCGTGTGCGCAACGTGATTCAATGGATGCCACCGCATCCTTGCCATTATATATTCCAGCCGGCTCTGCGATACGTAGGCGGCTCACTCGCCAGATGACGAAGACCCTCCGGTGGTAGAGCTGCTGTTTTCCTTATAGCGTATTATGTTGATGTCGCCCTTAAGTTTATACTTCTTCCCGTCGGCACCTGTAGCCTGAATCACATAGTAATAAACGCCCGTGTCGGCAAGCTTGCCTCGGTAGCGTCCGTCCCACCCTTGCGACGGGTCGGTAAACTCGGTAATCTTGATGCCCCAACGGTTGAAAATCCAGCAATGGAAGTCGATAATCGACTTGTAGGAAACCTTCCACACATCGTTCACGCCCTCGCTTGAGCCTGGAGAGAACACATTTGGGCACACCAATTCAGATGTGCCTATGCTGACGGTGTAAGTCTCGCCGGTGGCGTTGCACGAGCCATCGGCATTTGAGGCGACAAATCGCCAATAATATGTGCCGGCTTCCTCAAACGTTTGCTCCACCTCGTCTTGGTTGAGCCTCAGTTGCAAATTTTTGAAGTCGGCGTCGGTCGACATTTGCCATTCTTTATAGACCACGGCATCGGTGCAAAACGACGAGAACGTGATTTTCACGGGAGCCGACCCGCCCATGGCGGTTGTCTCCTCCTTTTTCTCGTTATCGTTGTCGCGTTGTTCCTGCACTGCTGTGGTTCGCACATCGACGGCCGCAGTGGTATAGGTGCCCGACGATGCCGACTGTGTCTCGCCCCAGAATTCCTTGAAACGGTCACCGGTGATCGTGAAAGACGTGTTGCACAACGGAGCCGGTACCACGATGATAGGCTTGAAATTCTCAAGCGACTCCTCCTCGGCATTCTCCACCCACTGTTTCGAGTCGCTGTTCCACTCGAGCGTGTTGTATGACAACTTGAGCTGGCGATCGAGAGTCTTGTGCACACCAGTGATGGTATAATAGTCGATCTCAGCACCGCTTCCGGCCACGGCCAACGTGGCCGTACCGCAATCAGAGGCCGCTTGTGCCTCAATGCCTGTTATCGACAAGTCGTGGCTGCTGTAGTCGGTCACCCACACATAGGTACGCCGTGTGCCCTCCTCGATTATGTAGCCACAATCGGGAATCACCTGCGACAGTGTGGTCACTGCCCCACTGCCAGTCACGCCGTCGATAACCGTGGCATATCCGCCACCAGCCGAGCCGTAGCTATACCATGTGACCTTGGCCGAAGCATCAGTGGCAGTATAGGTCATTCCCACACCGGCCGTGCTGTGCAGCACATAAATGTGGCTGAGTCCGGTGCTGGCCGCAGGAGTCTCGTCGTAGACGGCCTTGTCGGTGCCAGTGAACGCCACTTGGGCATTAGCCGCAACTACTGAGGCTAGAGCCATAAGCGCCGTCACCATGACAAATTCTTTCTTCATAAAAGGCAAAATTACACATTATAGTATTTAAACGCAAAAAGCAGTAGCGAAATTGCCGATTTTTAGAAACTTTTCACAGCGTTACGACAGCAGCGGCACACACAGCATGTGCAAGTGACCGGCACGGTCTAAAAGTGACAGGGAAAAGTGACAATAAATTATCGGTTTTTTATTAATTTTGCATCGGAAACAAGACTCTCATCTTAAAACCACATATAAGAACAATGATTACATTCTTCAAAAAAGGAGCGAACACTATCTATGCGGTCGATTCTGACCACGCTCTTTCTCCCGATGAAGTAAAAAAACTGGAGTGGCTATTCAGCGGCGCGCAACTCGTGGCCGACGACACTCTGCGCGGCACCTTTGTGGGACCGCGGCGTGAGATGATCACCCCGTGGAGCACCAATGCAGTGGAAATCACCCAAAACATGGCGATGACAGGCATTGTGCGCATCGAGGAATTCACATCGAGCACGCAAAAAGAGCCTGTGCACGACAAGATGCTGCAGCGCGTGTATCACACACTCGACGCCGACACATTCAAGGTCGACCGCAGACCCGACCCCATAGTATACATTGAAGATATCGAAAAATATAACGAGGAAGAGGGTCTGGCCCTCAGTCCCGAAGAGGTGGGCTACCTCAAAGACCTCGGCAAGCGCCTGGGACGCCCACTGACCGACAGCGAGGTGTTCGGCTTCTCGCAAGTCAACAGCGAGCATTGCCGCCACAAGATTTTCAACGGCACATTCATCATCGACGGCAAGGAAATGCCAGTGTCGCTATTCAAGCTCATCAAAAAGACGACCCAAGACAATCCCAACAAAGTGATATCGGCCTACAAGGACAATGTGGCCTTTGTGAAAGGACCGAAAATAGAGCAATTCGCGCCTGAGAGCCCCGAAGGGCCAAGTTATTTCGGTGTCACCGACATCGACTCTGTGATATCACTCAAGGCCGAGACGCACAATTTCCCCACCACCGTAGAGCCGTTCAACGGCGCTGCCACCGGCTCGGGCGGAGAGATACGCGACCGCCTGGGAGGCGGCCGCGCAAGCCTGCCACTGGCGGGAACAGCCGTCTACATGACATCATACCCACGCACCGAGGCCAGCCGCCTATGGGAGCAATGCACAATGCCTCCACGCCCGTGGCTATACCAAACCCCGGAGCAGATACTCATAAAGGCATCGAACGGTGCAAGTGATTTCGGCAACAAGTTTGGCCAACCGCTGATTTGCGGTTCGCTGCTCACATTCGAGCACGAGGAAAATGCCGCACAGACGGCCTACGACAAGGTGATAATGCTTGCCGGCGGTGTAGGCTTTGCCAATGAGCGCGATGCCATAAAAGGCGCCCCAGTGCCCCACGAGAAAGTGGTGCTGATGGGTGGCGACAACTACCGCATAGGCATGGGTGGAGGAGCCGTGTCGAGTGTGAACACGGGGCAATACAACAATGCCATCGAGCTAAACGCCGTGCAGCGTGCCAACCCCGAGATGCAGAAGCGCGTGTCGAATGTGATACGGGCCTTGGCCGAGAGCAAGGTCAACCCTATCGTGTCGATACACGACCACGGCGCCGGTGGCCATCTCAACGCCCTGTCGGAACTTGTGGAAGAGACGGGTGGCAAAATCGACATGAGCCAACTGCCTGTGGGCGATCCCACCCTATCGTCGATGGAAATCATTGGCAACGAGTCACAGGAGCGTATGGGCATGGTTGTAGAAGACAAGGACATTGACCACATAAAGCAGATTGCAGAGCGCGAGCGCTCTCCGTTCTATGTGGTGGGTGAGACCACCGGCGATGACCGCTTCGTGTTTGAGCAAGCCGACGGCGTGCGCCCCATCGACCTGGGAATGAAAGACATGTTCGGCAGCTCACCCAAGACAGTCATGAAAGATGAGACCGTGGAACACAGCTACAGCGACCCGAAATATGACGCAGGAAAGCTCGACGAGTATGTGGCAAATCTGCTCCAGCTCGAAGCCGTGGCATGTAAAGACTGGCTCACCAACAAGGTGGACCGCTCAGTGACAGGCAAGATTGCCCGCCAACAGTGCCAAGGCGAGATACAACTCCCGCTCAGTGACTGTGGCGTGGTGGCTCTCGACTATACAGGCACAAGCGGCATCGCCACATCGCTCGGCCATGCTCCGCAAGCCGGACTTATTGACGCCGCCACGGGATCGGTGCTATCGATTGCCGAAGCCCTCACCAACATTGTGGGAGCAAACCTGAACGGAGGTCTAAAGGCACTGTCGCTCAGCGCCAACTGGATGTGGCCGTGCCGCAATGCCGGTGAGGACGCCCGCCTATACAAGGCAGTAAAAGCCTGCAGCGACTTTGCCTGTGCATTGGGCATCAACATTCCCACAGGCAAAGACAGCCTGTCGATGACCCAAAAATATGGCAACGACAAGGTGCTGGCTCCCGGCACCGTGATAATATCGGCCGGCGGCGAGGTGACCGACGTGCGCAAGACGGTGTGTCCCGTGGTCCAAAACCGCAAGAGCAGCCTTTATTACGTGGACTTCTCAGGCACCAGCCTGGAGCTCGGCGGATCGGCATTCGCGCAAAGCCTCGGTTACATAGGATCAAAGGCCCCGTCGGTAAGATCGGCAGAATATTTTGCCACCGCATTCAACGCCGTACAGAGCCTTGTGGACGACAGCCTGCTGCTTGCCGCACACGACATCTCGGCAGGAGGACTGCTGACGACACTGCTCGAGATGACATTCGCCAACGTGAACGGAGGCCTTGACATCAGCCTTGACGGATTTGACTGCGACGACGTGGTTAAGGTATTGTTTTCCGAGAACCCGGCACTTGTGATTCAAGTGGCAGCCGACAAGTGCGGCAAAGTAGAGAAACTCATGGCCGACAAGGGTGTGCGCCTCATCAACCTTGGCCATCCATCAAAAGAGCGCACACTCACACTGAGCAAAGACGGTGTGGAGCACATGCTCTTCATCGACTACCTGCGCGACGTGTGGTTCAAGTCGTCGTATCTGCTCGACTGCAAGCAGAGCGGTGACAAGTGTGCCAAAGAGCGCTTTGAGAACTACAAGAAGCAACCATTGCGCTACCGTCTGCCCGAAGGCTTCACAGGCAAGGCTACCGACCTGGGCATCACCGGCTCAAGCCACAAGCCAAGCGGCATCAAAGCGGCCATCATACGCGACAAGGGCGTGAACGGCGACCGAGAGATGGCATATTCGCTCTACTATGCGGGATTTGATGTGAAAGACGTGCACATGACCGACCTCATGAGTGGACGCGAGACACTTGACGACGTGAACATGATTGTGTTCTGTGGCGGATTCAGCAACAGCGACGTGCTCGGTTCGGCAAAAGGATGGGCCAGCGGATTTGTGTGGAACGAGAACGCCAAGCGCGCACTGACCAACTTCTACAAGCGTCACGACACACTGAGCCTCGGTATATGTAACGGTTGCCAAGTGATGATTGAGTTGAATCTGCTCAATCCCGAATACGGCACACAGCCTCACATGGACTTCAATGACTCCCACAAGTTTGAGTCGACATTCTTGGGACTCACGATACCCGAAAACAACTCGGTGATGTTTGGAAACCTTGCCGGGTCGAAACTTGGCATCTGGGTAGCACACGGTGAGGGCAAGTTCAACCTGCCCGAAGGCCCCGACAAATACAACGTGGTGGCCCAATATAGCTACAAGTCGTATCCAGCCAACCCCAACGGCTCACCGCGCGGCATTGCCGGCATAGCATCGGTCGATGGCCGTCATCTGGCTATGATGCCACACTTGGAACGGGCAATTTTCCCGTGGCAGTGCGCCTACTACCCGCAAGCCCGCCTTGCCGACGATGTGACACCTTGGATCCAGGCTTTTGTCAATGCCAAAAACTGGATAAGCAAGCACAAATAAGATCTTGAGACACAAGCGGAGGAGGGGCTTATGCTTCTCCTCCGCTTTTTAACGCTGAGGCCCGCATCATAAAAGAGCCGATTACACCCATTTCAGGTAGTAAAAACAGGTAAAAAGGCGAAATGATGTTAAAAAGGGCACCATTGAAATTTAATTTCAAAATCATAGTTATTAATCGCCTATTTTTTAATAATTTTGCACATAAAATTCAGATAAAGATGACTGGCAACAAAAAAATAAAGACAGCACTCATTTCGGTATTTCACAAAGATGGTTTGGGCGATCTGCTGAAAGCGCTGAACAACAGCGGAGTAAAATTCCTTTCGACAGGTGGCACACAAAAGTTCATCAAGGAGCAAGGCTATGACTGCGAGGCCGTTGAAGACCTCACCGGCTACCCATCGATTCTTGGCGGACGCGTGAAGACCCTCCATCCCAAAGTGTTCGGAGGCATCCTTGCCCGCCGCGACAACGCCACCGACAATGAGCAGACGGCAAAATATGAGATTCCGGAAATCGACCTTGTGATTGTTGACCTCTACCCCTTTGAGGACACCGTGGCAAGCGGAGCAAGCGAGGCCGACATCATAGAAAAGATAGACATAGGCGGCATTTCGCTGATTCGCGCCGCCGCAAAGAACTTCAAAGACGTGGTGATAGTGGCATCGAAGGCACAATATAAGCCCCTTCTCGACATAGTCACAGCCAACGGCGAGGCATCGACAAGCCTGGCCGACCGCAAATGGTTTGCCAAGGAGGCGTTTGCCGTATCGAGCGCCTACGACTCACACATCTTCAACTACTTCGACGGCGGTGAGGAAAGCGCACTGCGCTTTGCCGTCGACGGAGTCAAGCCTCTGCGCTACGGTGAGAATCCGCACCAGAAGGGATATTACTTCGGCGACTTTGACGCTATGTTCACCCAGCTTCACGGAAAGGAAATATCATACAACAACCTCCTCGACATCGACGCGGCAGTGAACCTCATCAAAGATTTCGACGAGACCACATTCGTGATAATGAAGCACAACAACGCCTGCGGCCTGGCATCACGTCCGGTACTGGCCGACGCATTCAAGGCTGCACTCGCCGGCGATCCGGTAAGTGCATTCGGCGGGGTGCACGTGACCAACAGGGAAGTGGACGCAGCCACAGCCGAGGAGATGAACAAGATATTCATCGAAGTGTGCATCGCTCCAGGGTATACCGACGAGGCGCTCAAGATACTCGAGCAGAAGAAGAACCGCATCATTCTGGTGATGAAAGACTTTGACCGCCCTGCCCTGCAATGCCGATCGGTGCTCAACGGAGCTCTTGTGCAAGAGCGCGACTCGCACGTGGAGACACCCGCCGAGCTCGAGCCAATGACCGACAAGAACGTGAGCGAGGAACAAGTGGCCGACCTGCTCTTTGCAAACAAGATTGTAAAGCACAGCAAGAGCAACTCGATAGTGCTGGCCAAAGACAAGATGCTGCTGGCAAGCGGTGTGGGGCAAACATCGCGCGTAGACGCCCTTAAGCAAGCCATCGAAAAGGCACAGGGCTTCGGCCACAGCCTCGAAGGTGCCGTAATGGCCTCTGACGCGTTCTTCCCCTTCGGCGACTGCGTGCAGATTGCCCATGAGGCCGGAGTAAATGCCGTGATACAACCCGGCGGCTCGGTTCGCGACCAGGAAAGTGTGGACTACTGCAACGCCCACGGTGTGGCAATGGTAAAAACAGGCATACGCCACTTCAGGCACTGATGGCAAGACGAGAAAAAGCTATCCATTCAAAAAACACAATTAAAAATCGAACTGAAAGATGGGATTATTCTCTTTTACACAAGAAATCGCAGTTGACCTCGGAACGGCCAATACGATAATCATCCACAACGATAAGATAGTGATTGACGAGCCATCGGTGGTGGCCCTCGACACAAAAACCAATAAACTCATAGCAGTGGGTACAGAGGCGCGTGAGATGCGCGGCAAGGTGCACGAGGGCATCAAGACTGTGCGTCCACTCCGCGACGGTGTGATTGCCGACTTCGATGCTACCGAGTTGATGATTCGTGGCATGATAAAGAAAGTAAGCTCGAAGAACCACTGGTTCTCACCATCGCTGCGCATGGTGGTGTGCGTGCCCTCGGGCTCAACCAACGTGGAGATTCGCGCCGTGCGCGACTCGTCGGAGCATGCCGGCGGACGCGACGTATATATGATACCCGAGCCTATGGCGGCTGCCCTGGGCATCGGCCTTGATGTGCTCGCGCCTGAAGGCAACATGATTGTCGATATAGGCGGCGGCACCACTGAGATTGCGGTAATCTCGCTGGGCGGTATCGTGAGCAATAAGAGCATACGCATTGCCGGCGATGACCTCACCGAAGACATCCAAGACCATATGCGCCGCGCCCACAATGTGAAAGTGGGTGAACGCACAGCCGAGTTGATTAAGATCAATGTGGGTTCGGCTCTGACCGAGCTCGACAATCCGCCGGAAGACTATATTGTGCACGGCCCCAACCAGATGACAGCCCTGCCAATGGAAGTGCCGGTATCGTATCAGGAGATATGCCACAGCATCGAGAAGTCGATCTCGAAGATTGAGGCTGCCGTGCTGAGCGCGCTGGAACAGACACCGCCCGAGTTGTATGCCGATATCGTGCGCAACGGCGTGTATCTGGCCGGCGGCGGTGCCCTGCTCCGCGGTCTCGACAAGCGTCTGAGCGACAAGATAGGCATTCCGTTCCACGTGGCCGAAGATCCGCTGCATGCAGTGGCCAAAGGCACCGGAGTGGCGCTGAAAAACATCAAGCGGTTCAAGTTCCTTCAGCGATAAGACACTGAAAGGCACTCTTGGCACAAGCACCTGACGGCCGCCGCATGCGCCGACGGCACTCACGGCATGCAGCCACCGCTTAATCACTAAAGGAAATTTGGGAACAGAAGGCAACGAATAATCATTGCCTTCTATTCCATTCTTAGAAGACAGGGTGACACGGCACCGCAGCGAGGGCGAGCCCAAGCACAGACCGTAAGGTCATAGCAACCTGATTCAGAACTCATCACAGGAGACAAATACAGATGAACAATCTGCTTAATTTTCTCATAAGACACTCATCGTGGTTCATTTTCATACTATATGTGATTTTGAGCTGCGTTATGCTTTTCCAGACCAATCCATACCAGCAAAGCGTGTATCTGACATCGGCCAACGCCGTAACGGCATCGGTCTATGAGGGATTCAGCGCCGTAACGTCGTACTTCCACCTGCGCGACATCAACGAAGACCTGCAGCTACGCAACGCCCAACTCGAGATGGAAGTGATTGACCTGCGCAACCAGGTGAACAACTACAAGATGCAAGTGCCCGACTCCACAAAGCTGCAACCGGCATTGCGCCAATTCAGCTTTGTGATAGCCCACGTGATAAGCAACAGCATTTCACAACCCTACAACTACATCACAATAAACCGCGGCTCGGCCGACGGCATAAGGCCGGAAATGGGCGTTGTCGACCAAAACGGCGTTGTGGGCATGGTCAACACCGTGGGCAAGCATTCGGCCCGTGTGATATCGCTTCTCAACCCCAACATGAAACTGTCGTGCAAGCTTAAGGAAAGCTCATACTTCGGGAGTCTTACGTGGGACGGGAAGAGCCCTTACCTCGCCCAGCTCGAAGAGTTGCCACTACACGGCCGATACAACCGTGGCGACACCGTGGTGACAAGTGGCTACTCGGCTGTGTTTCCCGAAGGCATAATAGTGGGTGTGGTGGAAGGCCGTTCCAAGAGCACTAACGGCAACTTCGTGACCATGCGCGTGCGGCTATCCACTGACTTCACGCAACTGAGCACGGTGCGTGCCATAACCAACACCATCAAGAACGAGCTTAAAGAGATTGAGACGCAAGATGAGAAAGGCGACAACAGCACACTGGAGGAGGCAGTGAGACAATGATAAAGACCGTGACACAATTCATAGCCCTGTTTGTGACGCTGCTGCTCGTGCAAGTGATATGCAGCAAAATAATACTATTCAACGTGGCGATGCCGGTGATTTTCATCTATCTCATACTGCGTCTGCCCATAGGCATGCAGGTGAATTGGGTGATGACAATAGCATTCGCCTTCGGGCTGATAGTAGACGTGTTCAACAACACCCAGGGCATGAACGCGCTATCGTGCACGCTGCTTGCCGCGCTGCGCCGCCCGGTTTTCAACCTGTATGTGCCTCGCGACGACGACATGGGTTACATGCTCCCGTCGATAGCCTCGCTGGGCATAGGCGTGTATGCGAAATACATGTCGACCCTTGTGTTGTTCTACTGCCTCGCGCTGTTCATGATACAGGCGTTCACCCTTCACGACTTTCCGCTCACACTGCTACGCATTGTGGCGAGCAGCGTGCTGTCGGTTATACTGGTTTTGGCTATTGACAGTTTAGTTAGCACCCGCCGTGAGAAAAGACTATAATCTCGAGAAAAGGAAATATGTGATAGGCGGCTTCATAGTGGTGATTGTGCTCATCTACATGCTGAGGCTGCTTCAGATGCAGGTGGTCGACACCCGCTACAAGGAGAATGCCGACAGTAATGCTTTCTTGCGCAAAGTGATATATCCGTCGCGCGGACAGATTTATGACCGCAACGGGCGTCTGGTGGTCTATAACCAGCCGGCCTACGACCTGATGATGATACCCAAGGACGTGCATCCCTTCGACACCCTCGACCTGTGCAATACACTGCAGATAAGCATCGACGAATTCAGGCGCAACCTTGCCGACATGCGCGACCCACAGAAGAACCGCAACTACAGCGGCTACACCCAGCAGACTGTGATTCAGCATCTGTCGCCACAGGTCTACGGGCGGCTGCAGGAGAAGTTGTACCGTTTCCCTGGATTCTTCATCGTGCAGCGCATGATAAGGCGATACAACTATGCCGCCGCGGCCAATGTGCTCGGCGATGTGCGAGAGGTGAACGAGGCCGACCTTGAGCGCGACAACTATTACCGCCCCGGCGACTTCACCGGCGACCTGGGCATCGAAAAGAGCTATGAGAAATACCTGCGTGGCCTTAAGGGGCAAGAAATACTCATCAGGGCCGCCTCGGGCAAGATCAAAGGCCGGTATAACGGCGGCCGCAACGATGTGGCCCCCGTAGCAGGACACGACTTGAAGCTGAGCATCGACATCGGCTTGCAGCAATTTGGCGAGAAACTGATGCGCGGCAAGGCCGGTGCCATTGTGGCAATAGAGCCCAAGACCGGCGAGATACTGGCCCTGGTGACGAGCCCCACCTACGACCCCAACCTGCTCGTGGGCAAGGAGCGCGGAAAGAATTACCGGTCGCTGGTGATGGACAAGCAGAAACCGCTATTCAACCGTGCCATCATGGCAGCCTACCCTCCCGGCTCCACCTTCAAGCCCACTCAGGGCATGATATTCCGCCAGGAGCATATCGTGAACCTGCAGACAATGTTTCCGTGCCACCACGGCTATTACAACGGGCTCAAGGTGGGATGTCACGGCCATGCCTCACCCATATCGCTGCTGCCGGCGTTGCAGACATCGTGTAACGGATACTTCTGCTGGGGCTTCTATCACATGATCAACAACCGCAGGAAGTATGGCAGTATGGCCAACGCTTTCGGCGTGTGGAAAGACTACATGGTGTCGATGGGCTACGGCTACAAGCTCAACATCGACCTTCCCGGCGAGAGCCGCGGCTTCATCCCCAATGTTGCTTATTATGACAAAGCACTGGGCAAGGGGCGGTGGAACGCCAATTCGGTGATATCGGTATCGATAGGCCAGGGCGAAATCCTCGCCACCCCTCTGCAGATAGCCAACCTGGGGGCAACGATAGCCAACCGTGGATATTACATTCCGCCGCACGTGGTGAAATATGTGTATGGCCTCGGGGCATTCAAGAAATATCTCGAGCCCAAGCGCACAAAGATTGACCGGGCTTATTACAACGACATAGTGCAAGGCATGCGCATGGCCGTATTGGGCGGCACATGTCACAGTGCCAACATCCCTGGCCTGGACATATGCGGCAAGACTGGTACGGCCCAAAATCCGCACGGACGTGACCACTCGGTGTTTATGGGCTTCGCCCCCATGAACGACCCCAAGATTGCGATTTGCGTGTTTGTGGAGAATGCCGGTTTCGGAGCAACCTTCGGCGTGCCCATAGGCAAGCTGATGATTCAGCGCTATCTGCAGGGTCCCGACGCACCAGGGCTGCAAGCCCAAGCCGAAGCCATGGCCGCCCGCAACACCATATCGGGCGGGGCCGACGTGAAGACGCGCCGGAAAGGAACCTACAGGCGACAGAAGAGCGGTGGCGATGGCGGCAACGAGGAAATAACAATTACAGAAGTAAAATCGGCTGAAAGTGGAACTACGGAACAACAATGAAAGCAGCAACCTGCTGAAGACGGTCGACTGGTTTACCGTACTGCTTTATGTGGTGCTCGTGGTTGCCGGTGCGATAAGCATCTATGCGGCCACCTACAACTTCGACCGCGCAAGCATCTTCGACCTGACAGAGAACTCGGGAAAGCAGTTTCTGTGGATTGGTCTGTCGCTAGTGATAGGCTTCTCCCTACTGCTCATCGACCGGAGGCTATATGAGGCTTATGCCTACCCCATCTATGGACTCATGATACTTGTGTTGCTGGCCACCAGTGTGCTGGCTCCCGATATCAAAGGCTCGCGGTCGTGGCTGGTGTTTGGTCCTATAAGCCTGCAACCGGCCGAATTTGCCAAGACAGCCACAGCTCTTGCCCTAGCCAAGCTGTTCAGCACCTACGGGTTTGCCCTCAACAGCTGGAAAAACTATGCCAAGGCGGCCGCCATAGTGCTGGTGCCCATCCTGTGCATTCTGGCCGAGAAGGAAACGGGGTCGGCATTGGTCTACACGTCGCTCATCTTCGTGTTCTACCGTGAGGGGATGAGCGGATTTGTGCTTTTTGCGGCGTTGTGTGCCATTGTGGTGTTTGTGGTCACCCTCAAGTTTGCCGCCACTACCATGATGGGCATTCCGCTCGGCGTGTTCATTGTGTTCATTTTGGTGATGGTGGTAATAGTGGGCATGCTGCTCATCTATTGCCGATCGCTGATCCTCGGACGCAACGTGCTATTGGGCTATCTGGCCTGCGGAGCAGTGGCCGGGGCACTGGCCTACTTCGGCATTGTGATCAACGGCTACGCATTCTTCTTCACCGTGATAGGGGCATCACTTGTGTATCTGCTGATAGGGATGTTCCATGACGACCTGCGCCGCGTGCTCACAACAGTGATATTTGCCACGGTCTGCATCGTGTTCATGTTCTCGGTAAACTTTGCCTTTAACAATGTGCTCGAGCCGCACCAGCAGATGCGCATAAAAGTGGCATTGGGCATCGACAACGACCTGCGCGGAGTGGGCTACAATGTGAACCAGTCGAAAATAGCCATCGGATCGGGCGGGCTCACAGGGAAGGGATTCCTCAACGGCACACAGACAAAGCTCAAATATGTGCCCGAGCAGCACACCGACTTCATATTCTGTACCATAGGCGAGGAGCAGGGCTTTATGGGCTCGGCGGCTGTGCTCCTGCTATTTCTGACGCTGATATTGCGGGTGATTGCCATTGGCGAGCGCCAGCACACCATATTCGGGCGCGTGTATGCCTATTGCGTGGCGTCGATACTGATATTCCACCTATGCATCAACGTGGGCATGGTTATCGATCTTTGTCCGGTGATAGGCATCCCGCTGCCATTCTTCAGCTACGGCGGCTCATCGCTGTGGGGCTTCACGTTCCTGCTGTTCATACTGCTGCGCATCGATGCCGCACGCAAGGAGTATGGCGTGTGGTGACATGTCCATGAGCCACACCCAACCGACGACTGGATTGCATATTGCCCGTATGGCGGAATTTTGCTACTTTTGCCATACCCCGACTTATTAACGAGAATAATTTTTCACACACACGATATTATTATGACAAAATCCATACAAAAGGCTGTTGCGGCCATTGCCGTAAGTTGTGCCACGGCTATGGGCGCACAAGCACTCGACATTCAAGACTTTGTGCTGTCGCAAAGCCGGCCGCACACCATAGGTACCGTGAGCCCCGCCATCGACGGCGGCAGCTACTTCCAACTCAGTCCCGACGGGCTTAAGATTGAGAAGTGCAGTTTCAAGACCGACGCCACATCAAGCACGGTATTTGACGCCTCGACCGCCCGTGGCGCCAAGCTTGACCAAGTGGAAGGCTACACAATGAGCGCCGACGAGAGCAAGATACTGCTGTGGACCAATGTAGAGCCCATTTACCGGCACAGTTTCAAGGCCGACTACTATGTGTATGACGTGCGCCACAACAAGATTACCAAGCTGAGCGAGGCCGGCGGCGAAGAGATAGCGACGATGAGCCCCGACGGCCGCATGGTGGCTTATGTGAAAGACAACAACATCTACATCAGCAAGCTCGATTACGGGACGCAAGTTGCTGTCACCACCGACGGGAAGAAGAATGAAGTGATCAACGGTGTGCCCGACTGGGTGTATCAAGAGGAGTTTGGCATTCTCAACTCACTCACATGGTCGCCCGACAATCTCACGCTTGCATTCATACGCTGGGACGAGAAAGACGTACCCATGTACTCAATGACACTCTATGGCGGCTATTGCCAGCCTAAGGACGAATATTCCCTCTATCCGGGAAGTTACGACTACAAGTATCCGGTGGCAGGCGAGAAGAACTCGGTGGTGAGCGTGATGGCTTACGACGTCGACAACCGCACCCTCAAGACCATGCCGCTGCCCATCACTGCCGAAGACTATGTGCCGCACATATCATTCAGCAACGACCCTTCCAAACTGATGGTGAGCGCCCTCAACCGCACCCAGAACAACTTCAGCATCTATGCAGTGAACCCGCGAAGCACAGTGAGCCACGAGGTGTATAACGAGAAATCGACCACATGGATCGACAGCGAGCTGGCCAACCAAGTGCAGTATTACGACGGTTTCTTCGTGATTCCAAGCGACAAATCAGGTTACACCCATCTGTATCAGTATAGCCTCAACGGAGCCTTGATGCGGCAACTCACCAACGGCACCTACAACGTGACAAACTTCTACGGCTACAATTCACGCGACAAGCAATTCTACTTCCAGGCAACCAACGGTGAGCTCAACCGCGTGGTGGCAAGCGTTGACGCTAGCGGGCGTGTGAGGCATCTGTCGCCCGAGCAGGGTACCGGCGCCGCCAAGGCATTCAGCAGCGACTACAGCTACTACATACGCTCCTACAGCGATGCCAACACACCCGACCAGTATGCCGTATATGCCACAGCAAGCGGAAAATGCGTGCGCAACCTTGAGCTCAACGGCGAGTATGCCGAGAAGTTCACCGACAAGGCCGTACCCAAGCGTGAGTTCTTCACCATGACGAGCGACGGCGTGACCTTGAACGGCTACATCATAAAGCCATCCAATTTTGAGCAAGGCAAGCGGTATCCGGTGATAATGTCGCAATACAGCGGTCCCGGCTCGCAGCAAGTGCTCAACAAGTGGAAACTCGACTGGGAACAATATTTCGCCTCGCAGGGCTATGTGGTGGCCTGCATCGACGGACGCGGCACCGGTGGCCGAGGCAAGGAATTTGAGTCGGTGGTGTATATGAATCTGGGGAAATATGAATCCATCGACCAACTTGCCGCTGCCCGTTACATGGCCAGCCAGCCTTACGTCGACAAAGACCGCATAGGCATTTGGGGATGGAGCTATGGCGGCTATGAGACCCTGATGGCCATGTCGCAGCCAGGCAGCAACTATGCGGCAGGTGTGGCAATCGCGCCTGTCACATCATGGAGGTTCTACGACACCATCTATGCCGAGCGCTACATGCGCACCCCCCGCGAGAATGCGGCCGGCTACAAGGCTAGTGCCCCTCTCGAGGCGGCCGAGCAGCAAAAAGGCAAACTGCTAGTGATGTTCGGCAGTGCCGACGACAATGTGCATATCGTGAACGAGATGCAGTATGTGGCACGACTGACGAGCCTCAACAAACTTGTGGACATGATGGTGTATCCCAACATGAACCACAGCATCAACGGGTGCGACGTGCGTGTACCTCTATACAGACGGGTGCTCAAGTTCTTTGACGACAACCTCAAGAACAAATAATGGCACCATACGACATACTGACGGTGATAACAGGCCCCACGGCCTCGGGCAAGACTGCCCATGCCGTGAGTCTGGCACGCGAGACCGGCGGCGAGATCATAAGCGCCGACTCGCGACAACTGTACCGCGGCATGGATCTTGGCACAGGCAAAGACCTCGATGAATATGGCAATGTGCCATATCACCTTATCGACATATGCCCTGCGGGTTACCGCTACAACCTGTTTGAATATCTACGCGACTTTGCCCAAGCCCGAAGTGCAATTGAGGCCCGTGGCCATGCGGTCATATTGTGCGGCGGCACAGGGCTCTATGTGGAGAGTGTGGTCAAAGGTATCACACTGCCACCCGTCCCAGCGAATCCAGGGCTTCGTGCCACACTCGAGGGGAGAAGTCTTGAGGAGCTGACTCAAATGCTGCAAAGCTACAAGTCGCTACACAACACCACCGATGTCGACTCGTGCAAACGTGCCATCCGTGCCATTGAAATATGCGACTACTACCACCACAACCCCGAACTGAAATCGCTGACAGAGCCCAAGCCATTACGCAACGTGCTGATTATAGGCGTGAGCATTGACCGCGACACCCGACGCAAGCGCATCACCGAGCGACTTAAAGCCAGGCTCGACGCCGGCATGGCCGATGAGGTGCGCGGCTTGATTGACAGTGGAGTGGCGCCCGACGACCTGACGTATTATGGACTGGAATACAAATGGGTCACACGCTATGTGACAGGCGAGATATCAGGAGATGAGATGTTCAAGGGTCTTGAGACAGCTATTCACCAGTTTGCCAAGCGACAGATGACGTGGTTCCGCGGTATGGAACGCCGTGGGCACACCATCCACTGGCTGCCGTGGGACATGCCCCACCACCAGTTTAATAGCCGTGTACTCGAACTGGCCGACAACCTGCGCCACACGCTGCAAAACAACTAGATTGCCAATCCAAGTAACACCCACAAGGGCTGAACAATGAAAAATTGTTCAGCCCTTGCTATTCATCACCCAAAGTATCATTGGCTGATTAACGTTGCTGTTTGACGGTTCTGTTAGTGCACCACAACCTTTTGGCTTACGGCACTGCTTGTGCCTCTCCAAACTGCCACGTAGATACCTGGCGCCAGACCATCGGTGCCGATTGAGCATGTGGCATTGCCATTGCCGGATTGCTTGCTGGCCAGTGTGCCCGAAATTGTGTATAAGTAGAGTGTGCCATCGTCAGCAGATTCCGCAGTAATCAAGCCCTGTGTAACCTTGATTTTGGCTTTTGGCGTAGCAGACACATCACTAACAGTAAGATAAAGATCATACCTTGATGTCTTGTAAAGGATATCTCCGTTATCGTTTGTGACGTGGGTCATTCCAACTGAATAATCGCCATATGGGTTGGGGTATCCAAAATAATTATGTACAGGAAATATGAAGTGCTTGCCGTTTAAGGCCCCATAGCCTTCCACGATATAGAATTTATTATTACCATACTTGGGCTTTGTATGTTACACGCTTGTATCCGTCGAAAACAAAATCACTGTCACTTCTCTCCATTGTCATGGAATTCTTCAGAGTTGAGTTGTAGTTGACATGTATATTGTTGAAGTCAAACAGTAGCCATTCGCCAGTAGAGTCGTAATCCTCGGTCGGAGTTCTAGGTCCCGACAATGTCATCATTTGATCTGTTTGCACAAATGGGTTGTTTGGGTTGAGGATGGCGTACACGCGTTTATCTGTCTCTCTGAGCCAAGCCAACGGCCACTCGCAGTTTTCAACAAAATCGTGGGGCTCGACAAACGTCATGTAAAGCTTTTTGTAAGTTCGTCCTCCATTCATCACAGTGTCGCCTTTGAAATGAACTTCGTAGTTATATGGGTAAGCGCATGAATCTTCCGTATCCTCAAATCTTGCGGTCTTGCTATATTGAAAATACCACTTCACTCCTTCGCGTACCATTGGCTCGTACTTGTATTCCTGGCCCGAAATTGTGCCTATTGATGCCAGGCACATCAGGACCACAAAGATTATCCTGCTCATATTAAGTGTGATTTTATCCATTATTGTTGAGTTTTTAAGATTATACTATTGTTTTGTGGCA